>CAYLPW010000306.1:0-4297 GCA_964385665.1 uncultured Saprospiraceae bacterium | reverse complement strand
AGCACGATATAAGTGAAGTAAAAGTGACACAGCCTGTACTTTTGCGTCTAATGAGATGTGTATATTGAATAAAGAAACATTATGGAAACGAAGAAAAAGAAGAAAATCATACGACCTCACGAGCTTATTCTATTGATCCTCACAGGGTTCTTTCTGCTCTATATGGGGATGCAAGCATTAGGCGTAAGTCCTAGTAGCCGAAGTGAAGAAGTGACTTGGCTGGATCGACCAACTGGACCTGAAGCCCCAATTACTTTGGTGAATGAAGAGCGAGATCAACGGGTCAATGAAACGTTAGAAAATATAGCGGTTCAGTTCGCAGAAGATAAGCGACGCAATCGGACGACTAGCAAAAGCGATCTACGTCGAAAAGGGTTGTCGGATGACGAAGCTGAATACCTACAAGATGTACAAGAACGAAAAGACGAGGGCAAGTCCGCTGGCGAGTGGGTAGAAACGATAAAGACTTCTTACGATACCTACAAAATGGTCAAAGGCATTTTTGATCAAGTAGATGGTCGAACAGATGACTACGTACCAGAAGCAGAAGTCGACAAAATTTTGAGCGATCCCGAATTGAAAAACCGCACATTTTCCAATATGGAACGCACTTTCAACATTGCACGTCCACAGTTGGAAGCCTTTGCTAAGCGCGGTGGTGGTGCTTTGAATGATTGGGCGACCTTTGTAGATCAGAACAGGCGGTAGTCCGCACTTATTGAAAAAATTGAATAGACCTGGGATAAGTCACTCCGATTTATTTCAGGTCTTTTCATTTCTGCCTTTTTCTTGCTCCATTATTTTTCCTCTTATTTCTTATCATTTTTGACCTACATTTGTGCGTGCCTCAAAGCAACCATTCATCATCGCAGAAAAACGATCGCCAAAAGATGAGAAGTACTCGTCGTGATTTCCTGAAAACAACTGCTCTTGGCAGCCTAGCTGGTACTACTACTTGTACTACTTCCCGTCAATTCTCTAATACGTTACCCCACTACCGACAGTTAGACGAAGCTCTAGCTCAACCAGTCCTCAGGCGCAATCTATTCACTTCGCCTGTCCTCATCGACATCTGTGAGCTACTGGAGTACAACGGCAATTACATTTGTCGAGTCCGCTCAAAAGACGGTGCAGAAGGACTATGCGTAGGTCACAATATCCGAATGCCACATTTGCATCCTATCCAGACGCAACTGGTCAACCCCTACTTCATCGGGAAAGATGCACGCGATTTGGATCACTTGATAGCAGGTGTTTTCCTGCACCGAAACAACTACAAATATCAAGGCTATCCGCTTTGGATTCCTGTAGCAACGGTTGAAATGGCGATTTTAGATATGCTCGGACGAATCGCACAGAAAAGTATGGGCGAACTGATTGGTGATATTCAGCAAACCGAAATTGCGATCTATCAAGCGAACAACAACAGAGGAAAAACAGCCGAAGAAAGTCTCGAACGCATCAAAGCACTACAAGCGCAAACGGGCGCGAAAGCCGTCAAATTTAAAATAGGCGGACGACGAAACAATCCCGAACAGCCTGTTGGTAGAACGGAACGATTAATCCCGATGATGCGTCCAGCTTTTGGCGATGAGGTAGCGATTTATGCAGATTGTAATGGAAGCTATGATGCAAAGGAGGCGATCCGGATTGGGAAGTTATTAGAGCAGCACGATATTGATCTATTTGAGCAACCTGTGCCTACCGATTGGTACGAAGACTGGAAAGTAACTGCCGATGCGCTCACTATTCCAATTGCTTCGGGTGGTGGCGAAGTGAGCTTGCGCAACTTTCGCTGGCTCATTGGTCAGGAAGCGGTACAGATGGTACAGCAAGATTTATTTTACTTTGGCGGCATGATTCGCTGTATGAAAGTGGCGCGTATGGCGGCGACGAAAGGCTATCCCTGTACTCCTCATATTTCAGGTACTGGTTTGGGTTATTTGTATATGATGCAGTTTGTTTCTGTGTTGCCGAATGCAGGTGCATTCCATGAATTTAAAGGCATTAGTACAGACATTCCATTTGAATGTGCGACTTCTTCTTTGACACCCAAAGATGGTATTTTACAGCTACCACGTGGTATCGGTAGTGGAGTAGAGATTGATCCTGATTTTGTGGCTAAACACCGTGTTCTATAGACGATAGATGCTAGAAATTAGACAATAGATTATAACAACAAGTAGCTGATATTCAAATTATTATACTCCTACTTAGAAAGGACTTTGAAAAACGCTGACGAGAAAATGAAAGATTATATTTATATCGCGTTACGGGGCATGGCAATGGGTATCGCCGAAGTTATTCCAGGTGTATCTGGCGGTACGATTGCCTTCATTACAGGCATCTACGAAAAGCTTATCAATACGATTAAGGCATTTGGTCCACAAGCGATTCAAGCATGGCGCGAAGGTGGTGCGAAGCAAGTTTGGCAAACGATCAACGGCAACTTTCTCTTGGCATTGGGAGCTGGTATGCTAGTGGGTATCGTCATAGGTGTGCTAGAGATCACTTATTTGTTAGACAACTACCCCATCATGCTATGGGCGTTCTTTTTTGGACTCATTATTGCCTCTGCTTTGTATGTCGGTCGGCAGGTGAAAGACTGGCATATTGGTAGTTTTGTCGCTTTGTTTGTGGGTGCAGCGGTGGCTTATGGCATCACGGCAGCTGTGCCAGCGGAGGGAAATACAGCACTTTGGTTTGTCTTTTTGTCTGGTACGATTGCGATTTCTGCTTTATTGCTGCCAGGGGTTTCTGGTAGTTTTGTGCTGCTGTTGCTAGGAATGTATACTTTTATTATCCCGAATATCGAAAATGCCTTGAAAACATTTGATAGTGAAAGTTTAACTATTTTGGCTGTTTTTGGAGCAGGCTGTATAGTTGGTCTAGCTACCTTTTCGCGTATTTTATCTTGGACATTTCAACACTACGAAAATACGACTTTGGCACTACTCACTGGCTTCATGATTGGGTCACTGAATAAGATATGGCCCTGGCGTGTTCCTGAACAATGGCTGGTTAAGAATAAAGCAGGTATTTATGAAGTACCTACGGGAACGTTCGATTACGAAAGCTATCAAACAACCTTAGCAGAAGGCAGCGAGATTAAACTGATTGCTGAAGAGAATATTTCTCCTTTTCAGTTTGAGCTTTTGACTAGCGAACCAAAGTACCTAACAGGCGCATTGATCTGTATGGCGGTCGGATTTTCTATCGTATTTTTGGCGGAGCGATTGACGAAATGATTGTTGCGAACTCAGGCTGTAACATTTAGTCGTTTCAATTCAAAAAAGCAGTCTTTCAAGGCATTTACTTTAGAATGACCGCCTTCATCCATATCATAGCTGCTCCTAAACAGCTTCTCATGCAACTCAACTAATCTAGGAAATTTAAGTCGATCTCGTTTCGGGTCTCGGATGTTGCAAAAATCGACAGTAGATTCCATCGTGCAATAGGTCGGTTGATTGTACAGCGAGCTGAAATAAGTTTTTGTCCAACCCAGTTCGCGCAATTCATTGAACAATACTTTTTTAGCGTATTCAGTGTTGTGTGCGACTAATAAATCTGCTTCAGGTAGCAGCTCTAAAAAGTTCTTGAGTACAGCAGCAGCCGTTCTCCCTTCCTGTATGGCTTGTTGATGAGTAATGCCATGTATTTCTGTGTTGTCGATTTGAAATCCAGCTGGTTGAATCAATTGACGTCTTTGTTGTAGAACTTGCCCCGTGTCGTCTGCAACAATATATGCCACATGAATAAGGCGAGCGTGTGATTGGTAGCGACTAGTCGTGGCTGTATCGAGTAAGAGGTAACGCATAGGCAGAATTGGGTAGTCTAATCCGAGTAGGTGAGTGACAAAAATAAAGCTTATTCAAAGAGTTTAAAATTTCAGCTCCAAAAAGCCGTATTTTAGCCCTTCATCTAGTGAATAAACTATGCCATCCAGTCTCCATCCTAACCTCTCGCGCTTTATCAAAAAGCCGTCTTTGCGACCACTTCACTACTATGTGGAAGGTATTCAGCAAGGCGATAGAAGTATTTTGGGGCAAAGTATCACACTCGTTGAAAGTACACAAACACACCATCAAGAACTTGCCCAACAAATCATCGACGCCTGTCTACCAAAAAGCGGATCATCTCAACGTATCGGTATTACTGGTTCGCCAGGTGTGGGAAAGAGTACCTTCATCGAAGCAGCAGGTTTGCACTACATCAAACAAGGAAGAAAGGTTGCTGTCTTAGCTATCGATCCATCTAGTCAACTGAACAACGGCAGTATTTTGGGTGATAAAACGCG
>CAYLPW010000305.1:0-4442 GCA_964385665.1 uncultured Saprospiraceae bacterium | reverse complement strand
TCACAAACATCTCCAGAGCCATCATTGTCCGTATCGGGATAAGTGACAGGTGCGCCCCCTACCCAATTGGATATAGAACAATCTCGAAGCGTGAAGCTGGGAAAGGCATCGTTGTCTGTAAAGCTCTTGTCGTCTACCCGAGCATATTCGCCTTCTAGCACGCAATCATCGAATGGATAATAACCGACTAGACCACCTTCACTGCCAGTCAAGCTCGTGTTCATATCCGCATTGATTTGTGCAGCCGAGCGGGCAAAATTCCAAAAACGCAATTCATCCATGCTGCCTTTCCAAAACAGGCCGTTTCCACGACTGCCAAGATTGATGCTAGGCGTACCTATTGTACCGTTACCCACCCCGTCGAACGTGCTTCCTTCTTGCTGTCCGTCTATATACAAACGTAAGGTACTGCCATCTTTCACGAAAGCAATATGATGCCATTGATCGTCATTGACAGTGGTAGTAGAAAATATATTTGGGTTGTTGGTTCCATCAAAACGCAATACACGTATCGTTTTGCTATCTTTCATGTAGCGAATGGCGTAGGGATAGCCCTTACTATTAAACGACTCTAGCAGAGAGACGTCTACTTCTTGCGTATTGGGTTGGGGAGTAGCAGGTGTTTTCGCCCATAGTTCAATGGTGAAATTACGGCTCAATTCAAAGTTGAGGTCTGCATTGTAAGGAACATCTATTTTGTCGTCTATGCCGTCCAATTCTATGATCCCGCTCTCGAAGTTGATGAGCGTTCCTGCATTGCCGTTGCTGGTTTTGTCCGTGATGCTCATGAGGTTGGTATTGTTTCCATTGGGTGTACCTTCATTGAAAGAATAATGAGCAACTAGACCGCTCTGTGTACCATCGAGTTCAATAGATAAGTTGTTGTTGATTTGAGTAGCTGTACGTGCCACATTCCAAATGCGCAACTCATCCATATCGCCTTTCATCTTTACAGTAAGGTCATCCCTTGATCCAATGATCATACGACCATCTACATCGCCAAGAGCAATATTTACAGTGCCTGCTCCATTGGCTACACCGTTCAGATAATGTGTAATGATTGATCCATTCTTGACTACAGCTATATGCGTCCATTCTCCGAGGGTAGGAGCAGTATTGCCCGATACGGACTCAACACCGAAACCATTGCCTACTAAGAAATTAGGAATGCCTGTATTGGGGAATAGATAAAAGTCAAAAGGAGCGGGGAGATTACCATTTGTTTTTCCGATGATACTTCTAAATGTATTGAAATCCGTTACTTTGACCCAAGCTTCAATCGTGAAGTTATTGATTAAAGAAAGCTCGTCGGAGTCTGCTACTTCTATGTAGTCGTTTTCTCCATCAAAATGCAAAGCAGAATTGGGTAGATTAGGACAGTTATCACAAACATATCCATCGCCATCCAAATCTGTATTGACGCTAGTCTTCAAGTCGGGACAGAGGTCACACGCATCGCCTACGCCGTCCGCGTCTTCATCTAGTTGGTTGTTATTCATGCTTGCGATACAGTTGTCACAATCGTCACCAATGCCATCGCCATCTGTATCTTGTTGCTCTGGATTGAAACGTGTTGGGCAGTTGTCGCAGTCATCACCTACACCGTCGCCGTCTGTGTCTAGTAAGTCGATACCTGGCGTAGTTGGGCAGACATCGTCAGGTGCGCAAAGGTCAAGCGGGCCACTGCCAAAGTCGACATTGATTGTGATTTCTTCCTCTAAAGCTGGATCACAAAGTGGATAAATAATGAGTCCAATATTGCGGTAGCTCGTCTGTCCTGAAACTGAATTTTTCTCAATGCGTAGCTTTGGTTTTTCGCCATTATTGGTAAAACAAACACCTGGTGGTACGTCGAAAAAGATGCCTAATTCATTGTTCTCACTGATGTTGTTGTTATTGAGTCGAATCATTGCTCCATTGACGTTCGACTGCTGATCCAATTTGACGTAATACCTACGTGTTTCTGTTCCATTTTCATTACAAATATCTAGAGGGACTTCTATTCCCTGAGGTGGTGCATTATTGATGTTAATATTGACATTTGAGCAGCCATCTATACCATTTTCTAGTCGAGGTTGGTCACGTGCAAAGCCACCTTGATACGGGCAGCTACTTCTCGTACCATCCTTCAGTTTGAATACTGGTGTGCCATACATGGGGTCTCTAAATATTCCTACATTAAACAAATCTGTTCCCGAATTGGCATCACCTGTATTGGTGTCGCTGAGTTCATACCTAATCAAATTGCCTTGCGTACCAGATTGCGCTTGCGTCTGCCCGAATCGTTTGGAATTTTTATATTCATAGCCACCTGTCACGCCAGAACCACCTACCTCCACCACTGCCTCTACACCCGCTGTGATGTCTATGTATTGCTCATACTGAATGCTATTGGATTCTACTACGGTAAGGGCAGATTCAAAGGATTGAGGGGCGACCCCTCCAAATGAAATGTCTGGTCTCAAGGAAGCATTGGCGTTGTTGATGTTCTCGACATTCATAGCCAGTACTTGATTCCAAACATCTATTTGATTTTGGGCAACGTTTCTAGCCTGTACACTAGCTTGCGGATTGTCGACGATGGCTTGCTGAAACAGAATATCCGACTCTATTGTCTCTTTGCTATAAATGAACTGACTAACAGCTGTCGGTAAATAAGCTAAGCCCGTGTCGACAGTTGCAGTACAGGTTTGCTCATCTATTTTCAGTAACTCATAGAAACCGTACGAAAGCGTCCTGCCATAACCAATGAATACATCGCCTCCTCCTTCCAGATCAGTGGCAGCAGCAGTCGAAAACCCATTGGTGACATCTATACAGGTTTGTTTATCGGTCGTGGTGATTGCCAAGTCACCTGTACTCAGTCCTGCGCTGAACGTTACGGAAAACTCAAAGCTCGTTGTCACAAAAATACCTGCCATCCCAGCTACCCCAATTTTCACTGCAGCGTTAACAGAGTTGGAGTTATCTTCTGCAAAGCTGGTCTGAAAATCTCGGCAAGTTTGTTTGTTGTCTTGGAAGAAGGTGCTACTGCCATCACCAGGTGGCGCGTGTAAAATGAGGTAAGGAATTTGTGGCTCAATCGTCGTGCCTTCGATAGGTACATCTACACCATCTGGTTGCAGCATGCCTTCTACGACAAAAGGAATGATAAAGGTATTGGCAAAGACGGTGCCGTTTCTATTCTCGTCGAATGGAATGATGAGGAAACCGTCTTTTGTTCCTTTTGGAATCGTCACTGTGGAGGTGTACAAGGTGTACCAATCTCCTGCACTAAACACAATGCGTTGTAAGGTTTCATCTCTAGTGCTAGGGACAATGCCATCGACACCTGAATGGTAGGGAACTACTGTCGGATTTCCATTTGGATTGGAAGCGACTGCTGAACCGTTATATGCCATCTCGAATGTAAAAGGTACGCCAGCCTGCACTCTGATTCGATTGGCTACGATAGTGTTATTCAGTGTACTCCCTAATTGAGCAGACAGCGTATTGATAGCGTAAGAAGTATTGGCGTAGTGTGTAATTTTAGCATCCTGTGCGCATACGGCATCGGGTAGTCCCATAAAAGTAACTTCTGCACCAGCACTGGTGGGAACGTATATTTCCTGCCCCCATACTGATGTCACGTATAGTGAAAGGAAGAAGCCAAGATAGATCGCTCGAATGCGAAAGGATAGAAAGTAAAAGCTGTAGTCGTTCATAGTGTATTCGATTTCGATGGAAAAATGGATGAGATCGAATGCAATGTAGGTACAGTATCTAGACTCCAAAGGGCGTTTCTTCCGAAGGTGTGGTTTGGGTTTCCGAAGGTGGAGTTTGGGTTTCCGAAGTAGTGTTTCTTGTTTTTTGAAACATATCAGGAAATACAAGAGCATATTAGTGTTTCTAGTAAGGCATCGCTTTTTCGTTTTTATTTTAACAGCTGCTATATTTGATGCGACTAATACCAGACTGTATCATGAAAAGACTAACACAGCAATACATAGATACGCTGTCGTATAAGATTATAGGAGCTGCGATTGAAGTACATAGAATTTTAGGTCCAAGCTTACTGGAGAGTGTTTATGAACGATGTATGATTCGAGAACTGGAGTTAATGGGGCTGAAAGTAGAGTCGCAACAAACAATATCGATCAACTACAAAGGACTAGAACTAGACGCAGCACTCCGATATGATCTACTTGTGGAGGAATGTATAGTCGTCGAACTCAAAGCAATCCTAGAAATGCACCCCATTTTTGATGCCAAAGCGATGACCTATGCGAACCTACTGAAAGTACCCAAATCGTTTGTCATTGACTTCACCTGTACTAATATTTGGTATGAAGGGCAAAAATCATTTGTCAATAAATATTACGAGGCATTACCAAAAAAGTAGCTTATAGTATAGGATGGAAACATATTAGTCATTTAAGAGCATATAAGCTAGACAAGACTAA
>CAYLPW010000304.1:0-4481 GCA_964385665.1 uncultured Saprospiraceae bacterium | reverse complement strand
GCGAAAGAACATCAAGATAAAATTTTTCAAAAGTTTTTTCGCGTCCCCACAGGAAATCGGCACGACGTGAAAGGATTTGGACTAGGACTGTTCTATGTGAATAATATTTGTCGGGCGCATGGTTGGGAGTTGGAGGTAGAGAGTACTTTGGGAGCAGGAACGACCGTTTCAATTCAGATGCCGCTAGTCTAATGTCTAATGCCTGCCATAAACGACAGTCAGGCAGGTTCATTATCTAATATCTTGTAAGCACCGAACATGAAAGCACACCTCCTCTACGTAGAAGATGATGAAACGCTGAGTTTTGTCACCAAAGACAATTTAGAACTCGAAGGCTATCAAGTTACACACTGTAAGGACGGGAAAGTCGCCTATGAGCGCGTCAAAAAGAATCAGTATGATCTGTGCATCCTGGATGTGATGTTGCCAGGTATGGATGGCTTTGAATTGGCACAACATATTCGACAGCGCAATCGCTCTGTTCCCATTCTTTTTCTGACTGCCAAATCATTGAAAGAAGACCGAATACATGGACTAAAATTGGGTGGTGATGACTATATCACAAAGCCATTTAGCATCGAAGAGTTAATGTTGAAAATTGATATTTTCTTGCGTCGCCATCAAGTCAGTCAGGAAGTGCGAGAGGAAAATATTGTATTAGGCGAGTACCATTTTCATCCTAGTAATTTGACATTGACCTACCAAGAGCAAACTGAAAAACGCCTCACCCAACGCGAAGCCGATCTCCTCAAATTTCTCTACGACCACCGCAATCGTGTCCTCAAACGCTCCGAAATTCTGACGGCTATATGGGGAGAAGATGACTACTTTTTAGGACGTAGTTTGGATGTGTTTATTTCTCGTCTGCGGAAGTATTTGAGCCAGGATGAAGCATTGAAGATTGAGAATATTCATGGAGTGGGTTTTTTATTTCGGTGCGAGTAGAATAGTCACCCCGTGAATATTGGACTCAACGTGATCAGTTGAATTATCACTATCTTCAGGCTTGGAATTCACAGGGTGACTTGTACAAAAGTTTTTTTGTGATTTGTAACGACCAAACTTGTTTGGTGCGTTCAACCTGCTAAACAAGTTTAGCGGTTACGAGTACGATATGAAATTTACAGTACATTAAGTTCTTATACAAAATGGAGTAAGAAAAGGGGAGGTATCTAAACTTCTTTCTCTATTTTTGAGGAGTAAAAACCTTACGTTCCACCTTAGTAGACGCAACACTATGCTCGAAAACGACTCCATTTTAGACTACGAAGAACAATTTACTGACCCGGACAGACACCTAGCCAGTACAGGTAAACGGCTCGCCAATTACTTATTGGATCGAGTGGGTGTCTACGCGCTCATTATTGGACTTTCCTTTTTGATAGAGCCGATTCAAACTTCTTATCCAGCAGATGAAGTCACGGGTTTGGAATTGTTCCTATTTTTATTTGTCCTTTTCGGCTATTGGGCATTTACGGAACACTTCTTCGGCAAGTCGCCTGCCAAATTCATCACCAAAACGACCGTCGTCACAGAAGCAGGCACTCGACCCACTTTTGGGCAGATCGCAGGTCGAACGCTTTCTAGACTCATTCCTTTTGAGCAGTTCTCATTTCTAGGAAAAGTACCCGTCGGTTGGCACGATAGCATCTCGAAGACGAGAGTGGTGAATGATGCTTTTCTTGAAGGAAAAAGGCGGTATTGACAATATAATAGTTACTGAAAATAATGCTCACTCCCACGCTCTGGCTGTGGCTGCGACCAATAATCAAACTGCGGCGTATTCAAAGCTTGCCGATACGTATCCGTCAGATGATTTAAGATGCCAGGGCGCACATGATGAACAATCTGAATGTCGTACAATTCTTCCACACTCGCTTGATAACGAATGTGTCCCACTCTTGTGCCTGTTTGCAAGTGAATGACTTCCACACCACAGTAGTCTTTAGTAATTTCCTGTAAAGGTAAGCAGTTATAATGGAAAAAAAAGGGTAGCTTTCTTTATAAGGTTTCATCTCAAAATGGCGTATTCGAAGAAATATTCCAGCTCTCGCACCGCCTTCATATCTTCAAAAACCAGATGTGCATTCGCCAAAATACGCTTTTTCAACTGCTGTCTGTAGGTTTGATCGTTCGCAATTTGTATTGCTTTCTCCACATAATCTGTTTCCTTTTCAGTAATCACATCCGTTACTCCTATTTGCCGATACGCCGCCGCCCCAAATCGACTGCGATGTAGCTCAAAAGGTAACGTGACGTAAGGTGTGCCTACGGCAATGGCATCGTAAGCGGTATTCGCGCCACCTGTGTAATAGAGCGTGTCTAGAATGACGTCTGCTTTGGCGACTAGATTGAGGTAGCGAGTCGGGTAGCAGCGCGATAGGCATTGGCGGCAGCTTTCCAGTCGTTTAATTTTGAATAAATTAAGCCTAAATTGTTGTAATAGGGTGGATGCGCTGGTTGTTTTTGGATGGCTTGCAATATCCATTGTACGCCTTCGGTATGTCTGCCTTGCTGACTACAAACGATGCCTAACAAGTGCTTTGCTTCCGTGTAGTGGGGCGCGTTTTGAATGATTTGGCGGTAAAGCTGTTCGGCTTGCACGAGGTTGCCTTGCTGGTGGAGTTGTTGAGCTTGTGGAAAAAGTTGTGTGGGTGTCATTTTGATAGATAGTAGACCTGCCTGACTGTCGTTCGCGGCAGGCAGGTATTAGATGATAGATATTAGACTGCTATAAGCATTCGGAACACGTTCTATTTTTGGATTTGATAGGTAGCAAAGATAATTGATTGTTAGGACTGATTTCAAAATATGAAGATGTACTTAGAATTTCCTCATCCAACCAAATACACTATTTAATCGTTACTAAATATAGGTCATCACAATTGCAGCAGACATGGGAATATCAACTATTGAAGAGAAACATAACTTTGAAGAATATCTCGCTTTCGAGGAGGCTTCCACAGAAAAGTATGAATATCACGATGGCGAGATTGTAGCTATGGCTGGTGGTACAGGCACGCATAGCCATTTGTCAAATAGAATAGCTACGTCTGTAACTAATGCGATTGATACAGTAGGAAAGGATTGCACAGTATTTAATTCTGACTTGAAGATTTATATCAAAAAGCATAATAAAGCAGTTTATCCTGATCTTTCGGTCGTTTGTGGAACGATTGATTATTACAATGAGAGCGAGACTGTTTTGTCCAACCCAATTTTGCTAGTTGAAGTACTCTCTAAATCGACAAAAGACTACGATAAGGGAGGGAAATTTGAGTTGTATAGAAGCCTCCCCTCTTTCAAAGAATATATGATTATTTATCAAACAATACCAAAGGTTCAAACTTGGTATAAAGAAAGCAGTAACCTATGGCGATTGGGCAATGCCGAGGGGCTAGATCAGTCTATTGAGCTACATTCTATCGGGTGTACTATACCATTAGCGGCTATTTACAAGAATGCTAATCACTTGAAGGAGATTCCTAAAGATATTAGTGTGGTTTATTGATAAGTTAGAGCAGTTATTTAGCAGACTGCCGCCAAAATTGAAAACCATACTTCGCATTATCCCAAGCACTCAACGGATATTGACTCAATTCATCTGAATTAGACCGAATTAACTTTAGACAATACGTATGTAGCATATTCACAGCCACGCCAAAGGTTTTGAACTGTGGGTTAGTAGTCTGCTTATGATAGTAGCGATAATAAATTTGTTGAATGATACCTGCCAATCGGAACATACCGAAAATATAATAATACTTCATATTTACGTCCTTCCACCCCATTTTGGCTAAATAATAATCGACTACTTCCGAACGCGTCAGCATCCCTTCCAAATGCGTCGGTTGTCTTCGCATCAGTCGCCAACAGTACGGGTCTTTTGCTTCTATCCAATACGCTAAACTACCTCCCAAATCCATCAACGGATCGCCTACGGTTGCCATTTCCCAATCCAATACACCGATGACTTTGGTCGGCTGTTCAGCATCATACACTAAATTATCGAAGCGAAAGTCATTGTGAATAATACTGGCTTTTTGATCCTTCGGCATTTCTTGATTTAACCATTTCATCACTTTCTCAAAATCTGGGACATCGGGCGTTCGGGCTTTTCGGTAGCGGTTACACCAACCTGTTATTTGGCGATTGACGTAGCCTTCGCCTTTGTAGTAGCGGTCAAAATTGGCAGCTTCATAGTCGATTTGATGGAGTTCTACTAACTTATCAATTGCCGCTTTGCATAATTCGTTGACCTGTGCGGGTGTCAGTTCTAGTCCTTTCGGCAAATTGGCACGTGGTATAACGCCGTGTAGTTTTTCCATCACATAAAAGTCACTACCAATAATGCTTTCCTCCTCACAATAGACGATCATTTCTGGTAGATAGGCATAGTGAGGTTGCAGGCGTTGCATCACATCGAACTCGCGCTGCATATTGTGGGCAGACTTCGCTTTTGTCCCAATAGGCGGACGACG
>CAYLPW010000303.1:0-4498 GCA_964385665.1 uncultured Saprospiraceae bacterium | reverse complement strand
CTCCCTCAAATACTATCTCCTCCCTCCTCAACGTTCTCCTCTAGCAAACGCAATTTAGACGAAAATGATGAGGAAACGACTGGTGTATACCGTTCTCTATTGCTGTTGCTTGACTTTCCTATCTGCACAACATTTAAGCGATTGCGGCATTCCGTACATCGATCCACAAGACGACGCGACGACCGATCGCGACACCTTTTTCTATACCACTTTTTTTGACACCGATGAGTTAGCAATTCGTGCCTATTATATAGACATCAATGCCTTTGGGGGGCAGCAGGTGGATGAGGCGCAAGTCTTTGCTATTTTGCCAGATAGTTCGCGGAAGTATTTGTCGGGTATCGCGTTTGGAAATTGTGCAAGTTCTGCTCAAAACTGCGTGGATGGCTTTGCTTTGGTATTGGACGATTCGGTGTACGTGGAGAGCGTGCGAGCGGTGGAAGAAATTGATTTGTGGCTAGAAGGATTTGGGCAACCAGAATTTTCGCTGCGCAACAATTTGCAGACACTTTCTGGTAGCGGACGACTGAGTGGAACGCTTCCTTTTTGTGCCATTGGGCTGGAAGTTCGTTATGATGTATTCAATGATCCGTCCAGTCAAAGCACGGAGTTCTCGACGCAAATTGTTTGTCCAGAAGTCGTGGAGCAATGTCCGTTGGAGCTATCCGCCACCATTGATTGTAGCGATGATTTACTGACTTTGGATGCTCAAATTTCCAACTTCTGCTTACCTGAAAACGCGCAATTTATTTGGCGAAACAATAACGGAAACGAAGTTGGTCAAGGTCGATCTGTTCAACTACCACTGACAACAGGAAGCGACGAATACGAGCTAAGCATCTTGACGGATTGCTGCGAATTAATACGGTCAGTTGCTCTTGATAATCCTAACTTTCTAAGTGTAGAAGCCGAACGAATTAGCTGTGAAGGTGAAGCTGTTGCCATTGCTGGAAATGGTGGAATGAGTCATTTTTGGGAGAAATTTAACGGCACACTTTTTCAGGATTCCATTCTCTCCTTTTCTACCGTCAATGCGTTAGACAGCGGGACTTACATTCTTCATGCGTTCAACGAAGAAGGCTGCGAAGAAACCGATACGTTTTTGCTTCATGTCATTGTACCCCCAACTCCAGAAGTTGTTCTCCCAAGTGTCTGTATCGGTGATGATCTTTCTTTACAACTCGCCAATCGAGCTGAATTTGAAACCATCAGTTGGCTAAATCCAATAGGTGAAATTGTAGTCGATGCACGTATCGAAGATTTACAACTAGAAGATTTTGGACAGTATAATATAGTTGCTACGACAGCATCAGGCTGTGCAACTGAACTAGAATTTACAGTAGCAGGAAGTCCACCGCCCGATGTGACCATTGACTTTGTAGAAAGCTGTGATAGCTTGACTGCTCTTGTCTCGCCTACTGATTATAGGTATACCTGGGAAACTGGAGATACCACTCGACAATTTAGCCGCGCTGGAAATGGCACGGTCAATCTCACCGTCGAAACAGAGGATAATTGTGCCATTGTCCTACCTATCCTTTTCGAGCGTTCCGATACTGGACGTTTTCAGGTTGATGTCCGTTCCCCCATCTGCCCAAACGATCCAACTGGCGAAATTGAGTTCATTCCGACCAATCCTGATGTCCCGATGATCTACTCCATCGACGGTGGCGAAAGCTTTAGTTTGTCGCCAGTCTTCAAGAATTTACCTCCTGATAATTACGCTATTTTAATACTCGACGATCTAGGCTGCTCGGATAGTTTGCAAGTGGAAGTAGAACGTCCTGACCCACTGAATGTCCAAATCATGAGTGATCCCATTACCGTACGACCAAACACACCTATTGAACTTGTCGCTCGTACACGCGGCAATATTCAAACCTTTCAGTGGCTACCCAAAAGCATTGATAGCGGTACGAATCGAACGGAATTTGTAGCGACCAAAAAAACAGATATTCGACTCATTGTAGAAGATGATCGAGGTTGTCGGGCGTCGGATGGTGTGGCGTTGAGTATTGAGCTAGGGGATATTTTTATTCCCAATGCCTTTTCGCCAGATGGAAATGGAGAGAACGACTTTTTTACCCTTTGGAGTGACGGCAATTCAGGCGAATTTATCCAACGACTTCGCATCTATGACCGATGGGGAAGTATGGTCTTTTCACGCGACGACTTTGAGATCAATAACGAGAATTTAGGTTGGGATGGTAGAATTAAAGATCAACTAGCACCTGTCGGGGTCTACGCCTATCGAGCCATCGTCCAATTTGGGAATGAGGAGCGAAAGACCTACTCTGGAAGTGTGAGTTTAATTCGATGAAGTAATTATTACTAAAGTTGGAGCGACACTGCTCTGAGAAAATCTATGTGCCTATGTGCCTATGTGTTTCAAAAAAAGTACACGTTACAAGATATACCACTCTCTTCATTCTCTTACTATCTATCGTTGGCACTAGTACTCTCCACGCCCAACTATGGGAAGCAGGAGCAGAATACACCTTCGGACGCACCTACACCACCTTTCAAGGAGAACTCAGCGAGTTAGTCGGCTTTGAAGAACTAGAATTGACCGACGAAGATATAGATGCCGCCTTCGCAGAATTGGACTTGAATGCGCCCCGATGGGTCAAAGATCTGTTCCCAGGACTCCGCATTGACATTGAACAGGAAATCAGTAAACGTCTTAGTCGTAACAATCGAGCCACTCGTTTCTATGGTCGCTTTTCGGTCGTCGGTGCTAGTTTCATGATTTCCCAACCTCGACTGTCCGAACCTTTAGCCTCCAAACAATTGGGCAATCAAGTGCGCTCCGTTCGTCTAGCTTTGAATGGTGATGCAGAAGCCTTGTCACAACATCTAGCAGACATTGCACTCGAAGAATCGCAACAAGTCAAACCCTTCTTTTCCAATCGCTATGATGTAGAAGTGTATGTGCATGCGAAGAAGTTGATTTTTGGCGATGCGCCTTTATTCGAGTTTGGTGAAAATAGCTACATAGATGCAGAAGTGACCACTGGACTGCGACTAACCGCCGACCCTTCGCCTGTGGTAGAATTGGGCAGTTTGTTGTTTATCAGCGAACAAATTGATAGCTTGCTAGAAGGTGGTTTGCTGCGGAGTGTGGAAGAAACGACTGATGAAATTGCACTATCCATTCAAAACAGCGTTTTTGGAAAATTTAAAGACCCACGGGTCATAAGTTCCATGGGTTGGTTTACTCGGGCGAGCGTACCGATCCATTTTGGGCAGAGTTTTTCTTTTTTAGTGGGTACAGAAATCAGTGTTCAAAAACATTTAGCCGTTGCTGGTACCAAACCTATGTTTTCCGCTTATGGATTTGGAGGTGTTCGATGGCGATGGAAAGGTGCTGATAGAAAGCGAGGACGAAGATAAAGGGTGGAGCAGTCAGCGTGAAAGATAGAAAGTGCATCCCAATACGCAGAAATAATAGAACGTTGAAAGTTGGTTATGCTGTAAAAAGGGTATCTCAGCATCAGCTAAAATACCCTTTTCTATTTTGTCTTTGTCGAATGACCGTATAGAGGTTATACCCTCTTCACCGCATTCATAATAAACATGATGACTGCTATCGCTATAAATATATAAAACAGAATTTTAGCGATAGATGCCGCACCTGCTGCAATACCCCCAAATCCAAAGATGGCTGCCACAACAGCAACGACTAATGCAATTAAAGCCCAACGTAACATAGTAATAAGTTTTAGTTCGTAATATCTATAAAAGCCCAAATTGCCTCATTTGTGCGATAGCGAGATGCTTAACAATTCAGACGTGTAGCATTCACTTAGTTTTCTAATAGTGAAAAAGATGGAAATTGAAGAAGCTATGAGTAACATCAGGGCAAGGTGTATACAATAGAGGTGATCTAAACTTTTGGAAAAAATCAGCACCGTTTTACCTGATTATAAGACTAGCTGTTCCAATGTGGCTTTAGCCCATTGCATTTCTATAGCTTCAAGGAGTTGAAACCACCTTGAATAGAGAAAAGTGCATGCAATGAGTAGAAAGAAATCACTATCTTGACTAATCGAATGATTTCTTATTCATAAGTACTCTATTATGCGCTATATCTATTGCTTTATACTGTTGACACTTCTTGCCTGTCAACCTAAGCCTACAATCGACACTTCTTCTAAAGAAGAATGGATTTCTCTCTTCAATGGCAACGATCTCACAGGTTGGGACATCAAAATGGCAGGCTTTGACCTCAACGACAATTACAAAGAAACTTTCGTCGTCGAAGACAGCATGATTCGCATCCAATACGACAAGTACAAAACCTTCGATGAAGCGTATGGACATCTATACTATGAAACGCCTTATTCCTATTACAAATTAGCCTTCGATTATCGTTTTGTCGGCGAACAAATAGCAGGCGGTGCAGAATGGAACGTCCGAAATAGTGGTGTCATGTTGCACTCGCAATCCGCAGCAAGTAATGAAATCGGGCAACACTTTCCAGTCTCAGTTGAGTTAC
>CAYLPW010000302.1:1090-4500 GCA_964385665.1 uncultured Saprospiraceae bacterium | reverse complement strand
ATGACCGTCCCTTTATTGCCGGTCGCTAAACTCAATTTTTCGCCATCCGTGAATGCTTTTTCTGGGCGATGACAAGAGGCACAAGACCGATCATTGGTAGACGATAAAATGGGATCGTAAAATAAAAGACGCCCCAATTCTAGACGCTTATCTTTATTTTCATGCTTCCAATCCAAGTTGGAAAAGTATTTAATGCTCAAAAAGTCTTTGTCGAAGATGTTGGTTGCGTCGTAGTTGAGTGGCATCGGAATTGGGTTCACTTCATCGACGGTTTCTACACCAGTCGTGATGTGAATATTGTAAATGGCTTCGTACAGCGGATTGATGTAGTCCATTACAAACGTCAGTCGGTCAAAACTGTCAAAGTCATCGTTTGCTTCGAGGTATTGAACGGCATTTTCAAATAGGTTTTCTGTCTCGCGTACTAAATCAGCTTTTTTTGAAATAATGAGTGGATAGTACGCTGCTACTGCATCCGATACACTTTGCATCGCCACAGCTGCTTCTGGCAACGCATTGACCGAACCTGGCGTATCAAAACCAGTCACGCCTAGGGTAAATATCCGCACCAATTCTTGTCGAGCCGCTTCAAACACATGGCGATGCGTCATTTGAATAGCTTGCTGGCGGGCTGCCATTTTTTTGTATGCGCCGACTAACTTATTAGCGTGTTCTACAATTGTTTCTTTTTCGGCTATTGGATCATCACTAAAAATCAATTCATCCAACACTTGCAAGCCAGTCGGCTCCATGATGAGAACTTCGGCTACTGCAGGTTCTGTTTTCGGTAGCGGTGCGCCATTTAAGTGTTTGATGACAGCATTGGCGTCATAGTAAGTAATGAAGGTTTCGACGCGCTTGAAGGCTAGACGCGTTTCGAGATGTGCTGCCTGCAATTGTTCGATGCTTTCTGTCTGATTAGTTAATGCGTGAGCAGCTTGTTGCAACTGTTTGGTTTGCTTTTCTAGTCCATCAATTGCCGTATGGTATTCTTCTTGCACTTGTGCTAAACTCGCTTGCGCTTGAGGGGCGCGGAAGTTGAAATAGAGAATGCTAAAGGTAGCCAGAAGCAGTGTGGTGACGAGTAGTTTTTTCATTGCCAATATTGTTGAACTGATGAATTGCTGAACTGATAAGTCGTGTAAGTTGGTCGCCTGTGGCTAAATTGGTTTTTTGTTGAATTGTTACGCTTCGCTAACTGTTGAACTGATAATTCATATTGAGACTGAAAGCTTAGCATCCAAACTGTAAGGTGCTGAATAGCCAACAGCCAACAGCTAAAGGCTAATAGCCCAAAAAGAAGCAAGAAGACCGCCCTAAAACGATCCCCTTGCCATTCAATCAAAGCTATAATTCATTAGTCTACTGAATAGACAATTTCTTCATTTCACCGTCTGCATTCTGTACGAAATAGATACCAGATGGCAACATAGAAACATTTACTTCATTCGTGTTACGAGCCACTAGTACACGCTGACCACTAGCATCGTAGATCGCTACGTCAGTCGTCTCGCTCAAGTACAAGAAACGAGTCGTTGGATTCGGGTAGATGCTGAATAGGTCTTCAGCTACTTCTACTGCTCTTTCCTCTACTACTTCTGTGTTGAATGCATCAGCCGTCAACTTATCGAAACCATTGATCGCGAACGTCAATGAATTGTTGTAAGGGAATGGATTATCAGTAGATGGGTGCTGAGAGTTCACCAACAACGACTTTCCATCAGGTGTTGGCTGTGCGCCAGTCACCTCTGCACCAGCAGGTACTACTGCGATACGGATCAAATCGTCAACCACAGGATTCTCGATGCTCATGTCTAGCAAGAACAACTCACAGGTACGAGACTGCGTTCCTTCTGGCACACGACCTTCAGATGAACCGTTCAAATCTTCGCAGATCACCATATAACGCTGACCGTCGATCATCATGATGTTCAACCCATCAGGATTAGACATGTGCTTGTCACTGTTCAATGCTGCACCACCTTCGATGTATACGCTGATTTCGTCTTTTGCTACATCGTACTTCACGACGCGACCAAAGTAGTCACGGTATTCGAAGTTGTTAGTCGTATCAATAGCAGAAGTCAAACCTTGAGCTGCTGCACGCTCATCGTGGTAAGACATGTAGTTAGCACCTGCTGCTACGCTACGTGCAAAGTTGTCACCTGGATCGTCGTTACCAGTCTCTGTGAAATAGATGTCTCCAGTTACAGGATCAGTCACGACCCACTCGATACGGTTGAATACAGTCGCTCCTTGAGTAATCGCCTCAGTGGTGTAGTTCAAGAACGTCTCAGGACCTCCGAAGATAGGCATCCACTTGTATCCCTCTTTGTCGTCATTGTATGCATACATTGTACCTTTGGTGAAGTCACCAGGTGTGTCAGCAATGAACAAACCGAATACACCAGAACCTGTTGCATCAGGACCGAAATATACACGACGGTTGTTTTCAGAGATAGAACCACCCTCGAATGGCTGACGTCCCCAGTTGTATTGCTTGCGGATTGCTTTTGCTTCTTTAGGATCGATTTCTACCATCCAGTTGAAATTTTGGTACTTCTCAACAGTCAAACCATCAAACATTGGGAATTCCCCTTTCGTGTCGATTGTGAACATGGAAGTGTCACGTACACCTTCTGCGTCTCTATAAATAGAGCTAGTGTTACTACGAAACCACTCCTCAGCCGTCCAAATACGACCATCAGGACCTTGGATACCACCACAGTTCATACCAGTTTCACCAACCGTGTTGACGAAATCAACGTTGAAGAACTGACCAGAACGACCGTCTTCTAGTGTTTGGTCTACTACTTCCAATTCATCGTCAGCGTTGCGACGAACTTTGAAAACAGTCATTCCACCACCGTCACCGATCATGTCATTCGCTTGAATCATTTCGTGGTTGACAGACACCCAACCTAAGTCGTCGCTGTCGTTGTCTGGCGTAAAGCCAATGAAATCGTGCCACTGCTTCGCTGGCGTCTCTCCCGCAGGATTGCCATACGTAGCGGTTGTTTGTACCATGTCTGTTCCACCGATGAACAATACTTGTACAGAAAGTGGTGATTGTGGCATCACCAATACTTCAGAATCAAAGCCTTCCGGTGCTTCAATTTGTGCCGGAAAAATAGCTTGTGCTTGTACCATCACTACAGAAAGTACGAACGCTGATAAGGTAAATAACCTCTTCATCATAGTTAAGCTGTTTTATAAATAGTGTTAAAAAATGAGTTGCTGTACTTAGGAACGGCAAAACAATAACTGCTCCGTTTATGACTCGTTCTTTCTAGTTTATTCAGCGTTAGAAAGCCTCGCTGATGCCCTGCATCGTCTACGTTTTCTGCCTCGCCTAAACTTGAAATAACTTCGCTCTAAATCGGGAACTTATTATTTCATCGTTCCTTACT
>CAYLPW010000302.1:0-1080 GCA_964385665.1 uncultured Saprospiraceae bacterium | reverse complement strand
TTATAAATAGTGTTAAAAAATGAGTTGCTGTACTTACTAGACATACCTATTTAAGCACTCCGCATGACGCCAAGTGAAGCAATAGAATATGTTGATTTTAAACTAGCAAGAGTAGCTAAACGGATCGTCTAGCTTTTGATGCTGCGAAATTAGCTATCAAGTGTTAACGTGATGTAAGGTTGATTTAAAGAAAGCGTTACCAAATAAAATTCTCCTTTAACACTGAATTAAGGTAGTTTATTTCTCAATCACTATATGAATTGAATGTAAACGCTAGTTTATTTTTATAGCTGATGCTAAGAAGTGGATAATTTAGATTTATTCTAGGTAAGTCATCTACACCTGATACAACTTATCTTTCACCTAAATTATGATTATAAATTCTACAAAAGCACTTTTTCCAACGAACTTGATTCCTGGTTTTTGATCCATAACAGAAGCGTATGATTGAAATCATACGAATTTAGTATCATTTGAGCCTACCGAATAAACCTGTCTGCTCCAGGCAGGTTCGGTGGTTACACCCATTCACCAAAATTTCGCATCTTCACAAAAACTGAAACCATGAAATACACCTCACTCCTACTAATCGCGCTTTGTCTATTGACGCAATGCGCTGATCGCGTTCCCAATACTGCTCAACTACCCGACCAGTTCTTCCAAATTGACAACTCCAGAGATACGACGCTACAAGCTAAAGACGGCGTCACCATTTTCATTCCAAAAGGGGCGTTCGACCACCAGAAAATCAACATCGAATTCAAATCGGCGACGAAGCTAGAAGACATGGTACTTGCCAATCTCTACACGATGACTACGTTCAATGAGCCATTAGCGAGTCATGGTATGTTTTATATCAATGCGAAAAATGAAAGCGGTGAACAAACTGCTCTAAAGCAACCGATTCAAGTCACCCTACCGAATGCTGGACAACGCGACGACCTAAAAGTGTTTGAAGGTGTGGAACGAAAAGGGGCAATTCGTTGGCAGGAAGTCGGTGATTTAGACAATCAGGCGGTGATGGATAGTTTGGCGATTGGAAAGGAGTTGTGGGATGAGCATTGCGCAGTCTGCCATTCT
>CAYLPW010000301.1:0-4627 GCA_964385665.1 uncultured Saprospiraceae bacterium | reverse complement strand
ATGGTGTGGAAGATGATGGCTATGAGGCAACGCATCGTTTGATTAGTAGAAGTACCCAATGAGAAATTTGAAGAACTGCTGAGCTGATGGATAAGCATGTTCCATTGTCAGTTTATCATTTTTTCAATTCATCAAAATACAAATTAATGCAAAAAGTACTCACTTCGATACTGTTTCTAATAGTTGTCACAACTACCCTAGTCGCCCAAACACCTACGCCTACAGCACTTCTCGACAAAAGTATCACCTATCATGATCCTAATAATCAGTGGACGACTTGGCAAGCAGAATTCATGGTGGAACTGGAGATGAAAGACCGCCCCAATCGCATTTCAAGAGTCAATATCGACAATCAAGAAGGTAATTTCTATTTGATTGTGCAGCGCGATGGACATACCATTGAACGTGGTTTTCGATATGGGGAATGTCAGCTGTTGTTTGATCGAAAAGAGCCCACAGATAAAGAAGCGATTAAGAAGTACCAACTCAACTGTGAGCGCAATCAGATGTATCGAAACTACTACACCTATTTGTACGGCTTGCCGATGAAGTTGAAAGACAAAGGAACGCAGCTCGACAAAGTGGAGGCAGTGAGTTTTCAGGGCGAGGACTATTGGCGACTCCGTGTTACTTACGATGCAGATGTGGGTAGCGACATTTGGTATTTTTACTTCGATCAGGTGACTTATGCGTTAGAAGCCTACCAATTTTATCACGATGAGACGAAAAATGATGGCGAATATATTCTGCTAAATGGCGAAGCGACTATTTCTGGTATTCGTATTCCAAAAGACCGAACGTGGTATATGAATCAGGATGACAAATTATTGGGAACGGATTTTTTGAAGGTGATTCGCTAGAAGACGGTAGATAGTAGACGCTCATAATAGTTACCTTGTACCATCCTTTTTTTCTTTATCCCTGCACATACACCAAGTACTTCTCCTCGAAAAAAGGCGAATCAAACAAATCAGCCAATGGAAACACTTCGGTGTATTCATTATTCGGCAACGCCTTGATTTCAGCGTGTACGTTCCCTCCTTTCAGGGCGAATAGTCCATTTGGGTAGGCGTGGCGTTGCTTATTGGATAATAAATGATGCGTCCAAGGTAACAGTTTATCTAAAGTGGCGACAGCACGAGTGACCACAAAATCGAACTTTCGCCCTTTCCACTCTTCGGCGCGTACTTGTTGCGCTCGTGCATTTTTTAGTCCGATTTGCTCGATGATGTCTTGCACGACTCGAATTTTTTTTCCTGTGCCATCTATCATTACAAAATTCGCTTCGGGAAATAGAATAGCTAACGGAATGCCTGGAATACCACCACCTGTTCCCAAATCAACGATGTGTGCACCAGGATCAAATTGAACAACGATCCCTAATGAGAGGGCATGTAAAATATGTCGCTCGTACAGGTTATCAATATCTTTTCTGGAAATGACATTGATTTTGCTATTCCAGTCTTTATACAACTCATCTAAAGCTTCGAATTGAGCGATTTGTTGCTGTGTGAGATTGGGGAAGTATTGATGAATGATTTGCATGAACTGTCTTCGAGTGTGGCGTTGAAAGTAGAAATTCTAAGCGTATGTCTAACATAGAAAAGGCTCACCTTGTTAGATGAGCCTCAACAATAGATTTTATTTTTTGAATCGAGAAGTTAGCTATTCTTCACCCCTTCCTCTTCCTTCACCAACAGCTGAAAGCCATTGCCGTGAATGTTGACGATCTCGATGTTTTCGTCCAACTTCATGTACTTCCGCAGCTTCGTTACGAATACATCCATACTTCTAGCTGTAAAGTAATTGTCTTCTCCCCAAAT
The DNA here is from genome assembly GCA_964385665.1 of uncultured Saprospiraceae bacterium. Taxonomy (GTDB): domain Bacteria; phylum Bacteroidota; class Bacteroidia; order Chitinophagales; family Saprospiraceae; genus JAAUTG01. The sequence goes on along the minus strand of CAYLPW010000301.1, from coordinate 2,804 downwards.
TTTTGTCAAGGCTTCAGAACGCGGCAAAATGTCGTTCTTATTGATGGCAAACATACGCAGTAATTGCGCTTCCTTTGGAGATAATTTATCTTTATGCTCTTCCGATGTCCCACCTGCGAATGTCAAGATGCGCAGTGGAAAGTTGAAGTGAAAACGTCCAATATTGAACTCTTTGATTTCCTCTCTTGGGTCCGCTTTAGCTTGACTGCGCTTCAGAATGGCTTGAATACGCATTAACAATTCCGCTGAATTGAACGGCTTAGAAATATAGTCGTCCGCTCCTAACTTGAAGCCCTTGATGACATCATCTTTCATCGTTTTCGCCGTCAAAAATATGATAGGTGTTTCTTTATCTTTTTCTCTGATTTCTTCTGCCAAAGTAAAGCCATCTTTTTTAGGCATCATGACATCGAAAATACATAGATCGAACTTTCCTTTATTAAATTTTTCTAGTCCCTGCATTCCATCTACCGCTAGCGTGACCTCATATTCGTGCATTTCTAGATAAGACCTTAACACATCCCCAAAATTCTGATCGTCTTCTACCAAAAGAATCTTGTTGTTTGTAACCGTCATAGTTGATATTTTTACATAAAAAATTTGTATCTTAATAGCTAGCTAGATATATCTGCCGAATATACTGACCTATACCTTAGCTCACAAGCGATTAAAACATTAAAATACTACTATTTAGTGTAATTCTCTTGGTAGCAGTAGCCATCCATTGAGTAATTTGTGTACTTCAGTACTTAAATGGTAGACGTGGATACGTGGATCGTGAAATAGTGTATTATTTCAACAGATAATGGCTTTCTAGTATAGACTACGCTATTCTCTGTTACGAATTTAACGAAAGAAGCAAAGGATTTGTTTAGTTTACTGTCATAACTGTCCTCACACTCGGTAAGGAAAAAACAAGATGAAACTACTTCCTTTCCCCAATTCCGTCTTTACATCGATAGTACCTTTATGCGCATCCATCATAGCTTTGACATAGCTTAAACCTAAACCGAATCCTTTCACATCATGTAGATCGCCAGTGTGTACGCGATAGAATTTATCGAATATACTCTTACGAGCTTCTTTAGTCATCCCTATTCCTTGATCTTTGATCGTAACTTCTACTCCGTTGGGTACATTACGAGTGTGTACGGAAATCTCAGGTTCATCAGGTGAGTATTTATTAGCGTTGTCTAACAGGTTGTTGATGATGTTAGAGACGTGTGTCATATCGCCTTCGATGAATGCATTATCAGCTTTTAGATCGGCATAAGCTTTTCCGTTGCGTTTTTCGACTTGCAGTCCGATGTTCTCGATGGCGGTATTGATCACCTCGTGCATGTCAATTTGTGTCAAGCGCAATTTGAAATCGTCTTTGTCCAATAGTGCCATTTGTAACACTTTCTCAACTTGACTATTCATCCGCTTATTTTCTTGCTTGATAATATTAGCGAAACGTTCGACTTTGGAAGCATTTCCAGAAATGATCGGGCTAGAGATGGAATCTGCGGCTAGAGAAATGGTCGCGATTGGTGTCTTGAACTCATGGGTCATGTTATTGATGAAGTCAGTCTTCATCTCCGATAATTTTTTCTGTCGATAGATGACGTTCAAGGTATATGCAAAGCAAAATAAGATAACTAAAGTAAAGAGTACCGACCCAATAATATTGATCCAAACTTGTCGCCAAACAAAATTAGAAGCACGTGGAAAAAAGACAGAAATGCGTCCCGCCGTGCTACCATCTGGATTAAGCAGTTTTACCTTAAAGTCGGTTGTGTAAAGGTTTTTTTGACTACCTGTTGAGCCTTTCGCACCTGGGTCTTCGTAGACGTAATGACCATCTTCGATCACCATACTTTTCTTCTTCTCCGAATAAACGCCATAGTGATACGCCGTCTGAATATTCCGATTCTCCAACTCCTTTCTAATATAATTATTCAGCTGTTCCAAGGTAAATCGCTCTACTAACTGTCGCTCTACATTGCGCGTACGGTATTCAAAATATTCCAACTCGGGGGAATCAAAAAGCGTCGTACTTTCTCGACTTCGAATAGCCGCCGTGTATTCGCCAAATCCTTTACCAGATAATAGACTCAAATCGGCATTCTCATCGCGCCGCTGAAACCGTTTGGAGAAACCGTTTGTATTGTTGACTGCTTCTAGTCGATCATGTTCCTCGATGCGCTCGACTACCGCATTTAAGGCATCGAACACTTCACTCTCAAAGCGATCTTCTTTCAGTTCAACCGCCGAGCGAATCAAGCCTACTTGTAGTATGGTATTCCCAATGAGAGCTGCCACCATCAAACCAATGATGAGCGATATAGAACGTCTGGTCATAGATAAAGCGAGTGCTATTTTAGCAAATGAACGGTATGAACGAAGGAAAGTTAGTGATTCGATTTCAATTCTTGGTGGTTTTAACGCGAGTTTAACCGCTATACTTAGCTTGTAATTGTTTCCATTCTTCTCCCAGACTACCATCGAAAAAGGGTTCGCCAGCTTTGTTGTACCAATAGCGTGCATTCCAGTCGTCTCCTTCTTTTCGGTGCAAATAAGCGTGAATGTGAGCGGCTTCTTTTCCTGCTAACCCATCGACTAAATCGTGTGCAGCCTTCCAGTTGCCTTCTTGATCGTATTCGAGAGCTTGCTGGAGTATGTTGTGGATATTTTGCATGGATAGATGTTAAATTTAGAGCGACCGTTCCTAAGCTTACAAAGCCTTAGGAATGGGATATAAATAAGGTTACAAATTTTGAGTTAGTTATTTTTTTCTTATTCAAGGCATAAAAACCGCACAT
>CAYLPW010000300.1:0-4639 GCA_964385665.1 uncultured Saprospiraceae bacterium | reverse complement strand
TAAGTAGTCTTGGTTTTCTAAAGATACTGACGATACTTCTTCATCTTGTTCGATCTTTCTAAGCCGCATTCAGCTAGACGTGACCGCTTCCCAGTCTTCGTGCCATTTCTTCTAAAGAAAAACGATACGTGTAGTAAGGTCAAAAAATAGTCGACCGACAGCAGTTGGATTGGGCGAACCGAATGTACGGAGTACTTCACAATGGCTTTTTCTAAACCAAAGAGAATTGTTCAGTTGCATAGTTTATTGTCTAGCTTCATCAAAGTTGCACAATCAATCCCTCCTGAGGCGAAATACGTCCATGACACACCTCATCATGAATCGCAGCTAAGCCGTTCAGTCCATCTATCATACTAAACGTTAACCATTTCTTTGTCTTGGCTGCGGTGGTTAGCAGGAAGGAAGTTGTTTTTTCATGAAAGGCAACTGCTCCCCATTCCTGAATACGTTTTTGAATATGAGCGGGGGCAAAAAACAGTTGGCTATTTTCAGTATGCCAACCCTCCTTTTGTTGCTGAGTGTCTGACCAATGTGTGAAGCCTACTCGCTTGCTCATGGTTAACTGCTTTCCGAGATGTGTTTGCAAAGTAGCCAATACATTTGCATTGCCAGATAGGTCCACAATCACAGTAGAGCGATGTGCATCAACATCAGTTACTGTATCGTAGGTAACAACATCATCATAAATCTGCAATTGTTGCACAGCTGCTACGTTTCGTTCAGCAGTTACTCCAATGGTATATGGCGCGTCGTCATCCGCTGCTAGTGCATAGCCTAATCCAATACTTGTTTTACTAGACGCACTCAAGACGATAATCTGTTCAGCAGCGTACCAAGTAGCCTCTCGCAAAGCATCCCACAAGCAGAAGGAAGTTAGATGTAGTGGGAACAATAACATTCGCTCCTTATCAAAAGCAGCGTTATATCCTTTTTCCTGTGTCACACGTCGATAGAGTCGATAACCCACAGGTAGCGAAGCGCGATGTATTGTACTGTCAATAAATCGTTCTGTCGCCATACGATCAGGCTTTAGTTTGCAGTAAGTAGCAGGAGGCAGATAGCCAAATAGTCGTTCTCCAATTGCTATCTCTGCTACCGTAGATTGAACAACTGTAGCAAACCCCCAAACGGGTATTATTCCCCAATCCGTTCGATCTTGTTTTGTCGGTAAGAAAAACTGCCAGTAGCCCATTGTATCTCCTGCCAATGCGTAAGTGATGTTATTAGATGTATAGGCAAATTTTTCTACTTGTAGTAGGATTTCCCCGTCGTGTAGTTGTAAAGTGGAGGCATTCAGCTCGACTAGCCTATTTTCAAGAAAGTTGTTTTTACGTACTTGCCATTGTCTATTTTCCATCGGTTGGCTATTTCCTTTTGTTGATGATAGTATTGCCTCAGCTAGAAGCAAGTGTAGTTTTCTTATCCATTAGCTCCAGTTCTGTAAAGGTACAAAAGATGCTGCTCCAACCTCTCCAGTCTTTGTGATGAGCGTTCCATCAACTGCGAACTATTTCTACCTTCGCGTCATTTCTAAAGAAAACGATACAGGTGAGCGAGATTAAAAAGCAGTCGACCATCAACATTACAGTGGGATTGGACGAGTCTAATGTACCAAGCAATTTACACTGGCAGTCTGATGATGACCCAAATGCAAGAGAGCCACAAGAATGTAAAGCAATGCTGCTCTCACTATTCGATAAAGAACATTTAGATACGTTAAAGATTGATTTGTGGACAAAAGAAATGGAAGTACAAGAAATGGATCGTTTTTTTTATCAGACGTTGCGTGGTCTTGCTGATACCTATTTTAAAGCTACGCAAAATAAAGACATGGCGAACGAAATGCAGCGATTCGCACACTACTTTGGCGAACAAACGGACATCATTAAGAAAGAGGAGTCATGACAGATAAATTGGTATTGCGGGGAGAAAATTTGGTCAAAGCTTATGGTAGTCGAACTGTTGTTAAAGGAGTATCGGTGGAGGTGAAACAAGGTGAAATTGTAGGCTTATTGGGTCCCAATGGAGCTGGAAAAACGACTACATTTTACATGGTTGTTGGCTTCATTAAACCCAATGATGGACGCGTCTATCTACAGCAAAACGACATTACTGAACTACCAATGTACAAGCGCGCGCAGCGAGGCATCGGTTACTTACCACAAGAACCTTCCGTATTTCGTAAGCTCTCCGTCGAAGACAACATCAAGGCGGTGCTGGAGATGACGAGTTTGAGTAAAGCGGATCAAAAAGACAAGTTGGAGTCGCTTGTCGAAGAGTTCAATTTACAGAACGTACGTAAAAGCAATGGTGATACCCTTTCAGGTGGTGAACGTCGGCGCACCGAGATTGCGAGAGCTTTAGCCAGTGATCCAAAATTTATACTATTAGATGAGCCTTTTGCAGGCATCGACCCAATAGCAGTAGAGGACATTCAATATATTGTCACCAAACTACGCACCAAAAACATTGGTATCCTTATCACCGATCATAATGTACAAGAAACCTTATCCATCACTGATCGTGCCTATTTGATGTTTGAAGGCAATATCTTACGAGCAGGGAGTGCTGAAGAGTTGGCGGCGGATGAAATGGTACGTAAAGTGTACTTAGGACAGAACTTTGAACTGCGTCGCAAGACGATTAATGTTTAGCTCACGATTTACGTTCGTACATGCGTTCCTAATCTTCCTGTCAATTTTGTGCTATCTGTTTCCACTTCTTCATTTTTCCCTTAATTTTACTTTTAGTAATTTTTCTGAAGTCAAGCAATTACGCTGAACGGCTAACAGCCCGTAGCTAATAGCTAATAGCCAAAAAGAAAATGGATATACTCTCTCCCTCTCGATACGCCGTGGACGAACGCGGTTACTACGGTGAATTTGGTGGCGCTTTCATCCCAGAAATGCTGCATGGAAATGTCGCCGAACTGCGTGAACGCTACCTAAACATCATTTATTCACCTAGTTTTGAAGCAGAATTTCAAGACTTACTGAAGCACTATGTCGGTCGTCCAACACCACTCTACTTTGCGAAGCGACTATCTGCACACTACGGGGCGAAAATCTACTTGAAGCGAGAAGATCTGTGTCACACTGGTGCGCACAAAGTCAATAACACTATTGGTCAGATTCTATTGGCGAAACGACTCAATAAAAAGCGGATCATCGCTGAAACGGGAGCTGGGCAACATGGAGTGGCTACTGCTACTGTTTGCGCCTTGATGGGTATCGAATGCATCGTGTACATGGGTGCAGTGGATATTGAACGACAAGCCCCCAACGTGTCACGTATGAAAATGCTGGGAGCAGAAGTACGTCCAGCCATGAGTGGTAGTCAGACCTTAAAAGATGCGACGAACGAAGCGATTCGTGATTGGATCAACAATCCAGAAAATACACACTATATTATTGGTTCGGTCGTCGGGCCGCATCCCTATCCAGATATGGTTGCGCGTTTTCAGTCGGTCATCAGTGAAGAAATCAAATGGCAATTGGAAGCGCAAGAAGGTCGCTCACAACCAGATGCTGTCATCGCTTGCGTAGGTGGAGGTAGCAATGCAGCAGGTGCTTATTATCATTATTTGGATGATAAAAACGTTCGCCTAGTAGCAGTTGAGGCAGCAGGTTTAGGTGTTGATACTGGCGAATCCGCAGCGACTAGTGTACTAGGAACGAAGGGTATTATTCATGGTAGTCGAACGCTGTTGATGCAAACAGATGATGGACAGATCATTGAGCCGTACAGTATTTCAGCTGGTTTAGATTATCCAGGCATTGGTCCACTCCATGCACATTTGATTGATACGAAACGCGCCGAAGCAATCAGCATCACAGACGAGGAAGCTTTGAAAGCAGCGTTCTTTCTATCGCGCACAGAGGGTATCATTCCAGCTTTGGAAACAGCTCATGCATTTGCAGCTCTGGATTACATGAAATATGGAAAAGAGGATGTATTAGTCATTAATTTGTCGGGGCGTGGAGACAAGGATTTAGGAACATTTGTCGAGGCTTTAGATCGCATGGAGAGGCAATAGTGAGAATTGGTCATAGCTATGGAGCTGTTTTCTGAAAACTCTCATGCAGAAAGACATCCACTAGGAGAATTTGATGGGAGTTCAGGAGTTGGGTTATGTATAGCTTTTACCATTAATAAAGAGCTTCAAACAAGGCAGCTATTGTGTCTACTAGGAAGTTCAACATTCCAAAAGCTTTCGAGAAGTGTATCCCCTCGCTACGAATTTCCTTTTCGATGTTGTTTAAGGATGAGATAAGAGCCGATCAGTTGGGGCAGATTAATTGATAAGCTTTTATTAAACAGTTGCGTCTATTCAACTTCTATGTTACAATAACTTTTTTCGAGTAGTGCAAGTCTATCATTTTGATCATCAATTGGTACATCAGATAGTAGGAGCATCTTTCTCATTTCAGCTTGAGTTCAATGATAGGTTTACATTTCCGTAGCGTTTAGTTGCACTTAAATCATCAATTTTCTTCGACATATGCATTTTGGATGACAACCGAACCCCGAAAGATTTAGGGGCAAATTTTGACTATTTCACGTTCATCAAATCATCTTCTTCTGGTACATTTAGTTTCTGATACCTGACTAAATAAAAAAGGACACTCCGATGTCGGAA
>CAYLPW010000299.1:4587-4744 GCA_964385665.1 uncultured Saprospiraceae bacterium | reverse complement strand
ATAGCAAAACGAAATATAATCATTATTTTAACTAAATAGATACACTATGAAAACACTATCCAGCATCATCTTATTTTTAGCGTGCTTTGCCGTAAGTGCCTTGGCACAAACCACCATCTGCTACCGCGTCAATTCGAGCAGCGATGATGCAGAAGAA
>CAYLPW010000299.1:2102-4504 GCA_964385665.1 uncultured Saprospiraceae bacterium | reverse complement strand
GATTTGGACTTAGTCGAAGATTTGAATAGTAATGTCGGATTTCAAACAGTCGGTATGCGCTTCAGAAACGTTGCTGTGCCAAAAGATGCTAACATCATAGAAGCTTATATTCAGTTTAAGGTAGATGAACCTAACACCTCCGCTGGTAGTTTGACATTTACAGCACAAGCAGCGGACAACGCAGGCACTTTCACCACAGCAAACAATGATATTTCAAATAGACCGTTAGCTCCTTTTTCTAGGACGTGGAATCCTGTTCCTGCTTGGGATGCAGTAGGTGATGAAGGTTTTGAACAACAATCTCCTAATTTGTCCAATGTCCTACAAGAAGTGGTCAACCGGGATGGATGGTCTAGCGGCAATTCCATGGTACTCATCGTGACAGGTTCAGGGGAGCGAGCTGCTGATTCTTTTGAGGGTGGAGCGAGCAATGCCCCACAGCTTTGTATTACTTATGAAGAATGTGGAGACATAGATATCGACCATGATAACTTGCCTGATTTGTGTGATAATTGTAAGAATACTGCCAATCCTGGACTAGACTTAGACGGTGTCAACGATTACGTACAAAAAACAAACTTAAATCTCTTAAGTACGGGCAATACTGCGCATACCGTTGAAGGCTGGATTTATTTAGATAGCTATCCTACTAGTCGTTCTTGGTTAATGAATTTAGGACAATTAAATACAGGTGCTCATCATTGGTTAATCAATTCTAACGGTCTCACTCAGTTCGGCTACTTTGGGGCAGGAGGGGTTCAATTCAGACCACCCTTGCCACTGGAGGAATGGATACATATTGCGAGTACATTCGATGGAAGTACTTATTCGCTCTATATTAATGGAGAGCTTTATGGTAGCGATACGGGTAGTTTTAACTTCGCGAACACCAATTTTAACTTAGGGCTTCCATTTAATTCAGAAAACTATTTCGACGGAAAAGTGGATGAGTTTAGAGTGTGGAATGTCGCTCGAACACAGCAGCAAATACAAGATAATCGTTTCGATGAATTGAGTGGAAACGAGTCAGCTTTAGTTGCCTATTATCGCTTTAATGAAGGAGAAGCTACTGCCAACAATAACGGTGTGGTGCCTACTGCGATAGATGCAGCCGACAATTTTAATGATGCAACGCTAAATAATTTTACACAGATAGGGCTATCTTCTAATTGGGTGATAGGGGCTAGAGTCAAACACTTTGATGGCGATAACGATGGATTAGGTGACTTTTGTGGTGATTGTGATCCTAATCCAAACGATGAATGCCTATTTTTTAGCAATACCACTTTTTGGAACAAATGCATTTATGATGGGGATATCGTACAACTTCCTTGCGGATCAGATACGAGTGCAGGTGCATTGCAAGTTTATTTTGAAGCCACACTGAATAACGATTGCCTCCCCTGTGACGCTCTTGATGATAGCCGAGATGGTGTTATTTTCAAAAGACCTCGTGCCAATATTATCAACCGAAAAGACCCCACTTCAAAAAGGAGGAATGCAGGTGTTTGTTATACAATTGATATTGTTTGGGAAGGATGTATAGTAGATATAGACTTCAACGAACTAACACCTCCTTTCTTGACGGCTACACTTGAAATTGTGGATGCTGAATTCCCTGTTTTTACTGTACCTCCTGATATTACTGTGGACTGCGACCAGATAAACGACTTATCTATCACAGGTAACATAACGGATGCCACCGATAATTGTGGAATTGCGAGTATCACGTATAGTGATGATATGGATGTTTCCAATTGCATACTTTCTACTCCAACTGTCGTAACGCGATTATGGGCGGTGGAAGATGAATGTGGGAATGGAGTCGTATCACTTCAACAGATTACCGTTAATCCTCCTTCTAACTGCGATGGAGTCAACCTGAACATTTCGTCTACCCAATCTGGTATACAAGAGTACAATGCGAGTAACACGATTCAGTCATCGAGTACCATCCAAGCGGGGGCAGACATTAAATTTTTTGCTGGTCAATCTATTACGCTAACTCCTAACTTTCATGCTAAAGCCAATTCCAATTTTTTAGCTAGAATTAGAAGTTGTACTACTGGAAATGCAAGTGAAGTTGCTACGAGATCGACCAGCAGTCCATCGAAGCATCATCAATTAACTATTGCTCCCAATCCATTCGCCGAAGATGCGATGCTTACATATGAGCTAGCTACGGATACAGAGATGACAATTCGATTATACAATGCGAGAGGACAGTTAGTACAGCAGCTACTCCCTTTTGTGCAGCAAAAAATGGGTATACATCAACTCCAATTGCAACGCCAAGACCTGACGACAGGTATTTATTTTATTCAATTGCAAACAAATACAGAAACTGTAACTCGTAAAGTCTTGATTCAGTAATAGATTAATTTTAGGTGTACTAAACTGCT
>CAYLPW010000299.1:0-2050 GCA_964385665.1 uncultured Saprospiraceae bacterium | reverse complement strand
ACCTATTTACAAAAATACCATTGAATGCTAAACGTCGCCCAAATGAAACGATTTCAGCTACTGCTACTTTCACTATTATTATGCTTATCAGCTACTTCCCATGCCCAAAACTCAGTACAGCAAGAACAGCTAAAACAAATCAAAATGCTGCTATACGACAGAGCAGACCTAAGAGCTAGTGAGGTACTAATCGAAACTATACTTCAACAAGAAAAAAAAGAGATTTTTTCCACATATTATGTGGAAGTGATGTTGCTCAAAGCTAAGTTGCAGCATGAACAAGGTGACTACAAAAAAGCTTTAGAAACGGCTCGGCAAACGACTCAATCAGCTCGGAAAAGTAACTTCCCTTCACAGCTGGCAAAGGCGTTAGGTTTTGAAGCATTTTTGTGTAGAGAGTTGGGACAAATAGAAAAGGCAACGACTAACCTTCAAGAAGCGATGTCTATTCATCAAGCCATGGTGGTCACAGATAGCATAGCATTGGCAGAAACACTTTACTTTTTAGGAGAACTAAAAAAGGATCAAGAAGCGTATCCAATAGCCGATTCATTGCTGCTTAGAACGTATGAAATAGCTCATCAGAAAGACACACTATTGACTATACTTGCCTTGAATGAAGTAGCTAGTTCTAAACTCAATCAAGAAGGGAAGCAAGAAGAGGAGCTGGCTAAACGGTATTTGGAGCAGTCCATCGGCCTAGCACGCTTGAAATACGGTGTCGATCATCCAATGTACGTGACCGTAGAGTATTACTTTTCACTTTATTATGATAGAATAAAAAACTTTGAGAAAGCATTAGCTTTCAATGAAAAGATTATAGCTTACAGAAGTGATCGATTAGGCAACCTTCATCCACTGACTGCCATGACCAGGCTCAATAATGCTGCACTTAACATTGAACAAGCAAAATATGCCGATGCGGAAGAAGATTTGCTTCTGATAACTCCTGTTTACAAAGATCTTTATGGTACACATCCTCAATATGCAAGGGTATTGTATCTACTAGGAACGTGTTACTATCAGTTGGGGCGCAAAAGTGACTCAAATCGTTACTTGGAACAAGCTAAAGCGATTTATAAATCGCACGAAGAAAGCAGAGACTACGCCAAAGTCGTCAATCTATTGGCTATCAATTACGAAGCATTGAAACAGCTTGACGTTGCTGAACAGCTCTATCAGGAAGGAAGAGCAACGCTGCAAGGCATAGACGAACAAACCCTTTATTTCGGACTGACCAATAATTTAGCCGCTCTTTATCGAGAACAAGGAAAGTTTAAAGCAGCAGAACCGCTATTCTTAGAAACGAAAGCATATATCGGTGAAAATTATGGATTGGAACATCCCTACTATGCAGCAGTGATTAGCAATTTAGCGGCACTTTATCAAAAAATGGAGGATTATGAAGAAGCGAAAGAAATGTTTCTAGAAGTGAAGCGATTGGATTCGCTCGCTTTTGGAGTACAGCATCCTTACTACGTTGGTACATTGTATAGCTTAGCTGCCAATAGTCGACTGTTCAATGATGCCAATACTACCTTCCAATATTATCAACAAGCTAACCAAGGACAACTGGCACTTATTCAAAATCAGTATAGTTCTTTTGGTGAGATTACTCGACTAGCTTATGCACAAGAATTGCAACCTAATTTTGAACAGTTTTTTTCTTTTGCGTTTGACCAAAGGAATACAGACAAATCTATACTACCTTACACCCAGCAACTACAACTTGCTACTAAGTCACTCGCACTTGATTTTAGTACCAGCAATCGTCTATCTGCACTTAGCTTTCAAGATAGTAGTTTGAATACAGTTTATCAATCCTATTTATCGTTGAGGAAAGCACTCGGTTCAGCGTATACACAGTCAGAAGAAGAACGACAGCAGCAAAATATTACACTCAAAGATTTAATTGACGAAATAGAACGTTTAGAAGGCGATCTCTCTGAAAAGTCAGCAGAGTTTTCCGCTTTGACTGAAAAATCAAAAGACCTCACTTGGCAAAACCTCCAAAACCAACTCCAGCCCAACGAAATCGCCATCGACTTCC
>CAYLPW010000298.1:0-4744 GCA_964385665.1 uncultured Saprospiraceae bacterium | reverse complement strand
TCTAATTTCATTGCTGTTCTACACGCTTTCGATAGTATCAATATGAAGTTTGATCAGTTATTAGTTCAACTCGATTCCATAGCTTATCATCAATCAATGATCTCTTCTGAATTGGTTGATTCTATGATTAGTCGCTCCTTTGATGCGATCACTACTGACTATAAAAATTTAGTGTTAGAACTTGGTGAGCGTTCCATACTGGATCAGCAGGATGTTGAACTGCATACCACCAGATTTCAAGCCAACAATGATACACTCATTCAAAAATGGAAGGATTTGGAACAAGCTTTAACTGATCCATCCTTACTTGTCTATGCCCTACCTAGTCTTGCATGGGACATCAAACAAAGACAATTTAATGTCTTGCGAGATATAAACATCTATTTTCTCGGTTGTAGCAGAATAATATTCAATGAATTTTTCCCCATCGTCAACGCCCGACACGGAGCAGTCAAAACGAATCAAGCCTTCGAGGCGGAATTGAGTATCGGCACTTATTCCTCTCAAATTAATCCAAAAAATATTACGATGGTTGTCAATGGCGATACATTAGGAGTAGACGATGAGGGAAAAGCCATGCTAGTCATTCCGCCCACGTATCGTACTGGACAACAAGTGCTAAAGCTGGAAGCATTTGTGACGAATCCGCTGACAGGGGAAGTTTCTACTGGACAAAGTATTTTTGAGTATCAAGTCATCCCATAATTAGAATGAATTGCGTTATAAAAACTTCTTTGGCTAACAACAATTGCAACTATCTCATTTAGACACCGCATCCAATAGGTGTTGCCCACGCACCAGCATCCTTTCCTCTTGCTTTTTAGCCTCCAAAACAGTCGCCAAATACGAACTTCCCGCTCCCATATCAATCTCTCCACAAGTAAAAATATCAATAGCCGCGTATCCATGTTCGGGCCAAGTGTGGATGGTGAGGTGACTTTCTTGAATGACCACAACACCTGACACCCCAAGCGGCGAAAAATGATGAAAGGTAGCTGTCACAATAGTCGCATTCATGGCAAGCGCAGCATGGCGCATCTCCGTTTCGATCAACTTTGGATCGCTCAGTTTCGTCGGATTGCAGTTGTATAATTCAAGAATGAGTTGTCTGCCTAAGTGCATTTGGAGATGTTTGATGTAGGTTTTTTGTTTCAGTAAAACGTTAAGTCGAGTCAAGCTGTCTAATATCTAATCCCGAAAGCTTTCGGGATAACATCTAACGTCTTTATTCCTTGTCCTTCCGCCAACGCTCCCAATCCTTTAAAAAATAGTTCAAAATCACAGGACGATCCAAATGATTGACTTGAATACCACCTGGATTGGTAATGTCTTTTTCAAAGTAAAACATATTTTCCACCAAATCAGGTGTCAGGTATTGGACAGGATAGTTCGCTTCGTAATGCTGCAAATCAAGTGGATATTTGGCAGCAGCTACAAACCCCCAATCGCCGAAGGAAGGCACATACGTATGATACGGATAAACAAAGTCAAATTCGCTGGCGTTCACCGTTTCAAAGATACACCAAAACGCATTATTGGTATGAAACGTACCCGTTGCTTGTGTGACGAAAATACCTTCTGTGCCCAATCGTTGATGAATCAAACGATAAAAAGAAGTGCTATACAAACGAGATAAAGCGTCGTTGCTCGGATCAGGCAGATCGACAAAAATAAGATCGTAATAGGCTGCACTTTCCTGTAAAAAAGTCGCGGCATCGGCAGCTACTGTCTTCACTTTTGGATGATCCAACGCATGTTCATTCACAGCAGAAAGATGTACGTTCTCTCGAGCGATTTCAAAGACTTTTTCGTCCAAATCCACTATCGTAATCTGTTCTACCTTAGGATCTTTCAGCACTTCTCGCGCCAACAACCCTTCTCCCCCACCTAAAATCAAAATATTCTTTTTCTGTCGGGCGGCAGCTAGAGGAATAAGTGCTAATGACTCATGATAGCGATATTCGTCGATGGTCGAAAACTGGATGATACGATTAATATAGAGTCGCAAATCATCCCCGTTTTTTGTCAACACCAGTTTTTGATAAGGTGTTTGTTCCGAAAAAACCATGCGTGATGTGTAGAGATTTTGCTCCCAAGTATTGAGTATTCGATCCGCACCGATTCCCATGCCGATAAAAAACAACAGAACTACTACTCCCGAAACAATCATGCTCTTCTTACGTCTGATTTGCTCTTGACCAGTCATAAAATAGTAGACCAACAAGCCAAGCATCACGTTGATAAATCCAAAAATTAAGGACGTTTTGAACGTTCCAACAAAGGGCAGCAGCAAAAAAGGAAACAACAAAGATGCCAACAACGCGCCCACATAATCTAAACTCAACACATACGCTAAATTAGATTTCAGCGTAAACTGCTCTTTTAAAATTCGCACTAAAATAGGCACTTCAAATCCTGTCAATACACCGATTACTGCTGTCAGTCCGAGCATGACAAATTGATACTCTGTTCCTGTCACACGCGTAAACGTATAATACAGTAGAGGCACAGAAATACCACCAGTCAATCCTAGTAAGATTTCAATCTTGACGAAATTTTCCGCCAAGTTATCATTGATGAATTGGGACAAATAAGACCCCAATCCCATTGCTGCCATATATACGCCGATGACCAGTGAGAACTGCTTGATGCTATCCCCCATGAAATAGCCCGAAGTCGTACTAATGAGCAATTCATAAACGATAGAACATAAACCAGCCGTGAAAATGGTGAGAAAAAAGACAAGTTGGGCGGCACGGGGCGTTTCGGACATAGGTTAGAAGAGATGTTAGACGTTAGATGTTAGATGTTAGACTTGTTCCATAAGTAGTTGTAGATCATAACATGATGCTTTGATTATTTTCTATCTGAAAGACCAGAAATAATTGAGAATTTAGCTGTTAGCATTTTACTTCTAAGAACTATACACCTCCAAATTTAGATTAAACTCATCAGCTACAAGCCTTTGAATGTTAGATGCCTAAATGACTTATATGACCTCATATGTTTTAAATACTTCATCCTCGATGCCGATAGCTATCGATCATCGGGATATACAATCTTTAGTTTTTGTTTATCAAATTTAGGTACTCTTTTCTTTCTCATCATATGTATTAGACAAGACGTGAATGAGGGTCGACCAGCAAGATTTGGTAAACGGCTAGTGCTACGTAAATTTATGGGTAGGTGAGTGACAAAGGTAAGCATCAAACGCAAATTATTTCAGTTTTCCCCAAAAAGCAATAATACATAACTATATTTGTCTTATTAAAACCATTCTATCATTTAGTTGGTCAACCTAACCAGTTTATGGCATCCAATATTCACTACTTAACCGTTTAATATTCAACCTTATATGACAATTTCCAAAATCAATGTATTTGTCTTTTTCCTACTGGGAGCAGTCGCTTTCCTACTATCCTCCTGTGGAGAAACACAACAACAAGAAACCATTTCCGAAACCACTGTTACGCCCACCGAAGGCATGATTACGACCGTCAAAGAAGTGGAAGCCAATCAGTTCAAAATTGAAGACGAAGAAGTCGTGCCTGACCCAGCTGACAGCCGTATCATCGCAAAATATCTGGATAATACCGTCGATACCATGACGCTACAAGAAGCACAGGTATTGGCAGCGCAAGAAGAAAATAATGGAGGTGGCGTTCGTCGGAATAGTATGTTGTTACAAGCTGCCTCTTTCGGTCTCATGGGCTACATGATGGGACGACGGATGGGTAGTTTTCGTCCACAATCCAATGCGTATGTCGATCAAAAAACTTACAATCGCGTCAGCAATGGCGCAGGCGCACGCATGAATCAAAGCGCGAAGCGTACCACTACCACACGCCCAAGTGGCAATAGTGGCTACGGCGCTGGCAAATCAACACGTTCGTACGGTGGATAATCGCTTAGTCACTACATCAACCGTTAAGAAACGGATACTGCGCGACGCTGGTTTGGACTGGCTGCGCAAAGGAGAAAACAAAGACTATTTGTCGAAGGATTTTGTGCGCGTGGAAAGCTATGAATTGCGGGCTTTCAAAACGGCTGCGGAAAGCTTACATCGACTCGCTTTACGGGCTGCTACAGAAGTGGCTGCCCGTAATTTATGGAGTCGAGTAGGCATTCCTGATCATTGCGTTTCTTTGTTGGATTACTCCGTCAAAAAAGAGATGGATTTGCATTTGATTGGACGTTTCGATTTCGCTGGCGGCATCGAACGATTGCCCATCAAGTTGTTGGAGTACAATGCGGATACTTGTTCGCTCCTCCCAGAAACCGCTCACGTCCAACAACGACACGCTATCCAAGAATCCAAGAAGCTAAACGGAAAACTCCCGTACAACCATCTCCTCAAAAGTATTGGCGACCGCTTGCACAAAGTGATGCGTAGTCAACCCAATACGACCCCTAATTTATTGCTTTCCTCTTTAGGTTATCCCGAAGATCGCTTAAATGAAGATATGATCTCTTTGGCTGCCTTAGAAGCTGACATCGACGATCAGTTTTCTATCGGTCTGCAAGGCGTTATTTTTTCGCCCGAAGAAGGCATTTTCATCGAAAACAGTTCCAACGAATTTCTGCGCTATGATTTTTGGTTCAAGTTTATTCCCTGGGAGTTTATCGCCTTTGAAGAACCCAATTTATGGAATGACCTCAGCCAAATCATTCAAAAGAATCTGTGTACCGTTCTCAACCCCGCTTTTTCCATGCTGCTGCAATCCAAAGCATTGATGGCAATCAT
>CAYLPW010000297.1:0-4765 GCA_964385665.1 uncultured Saprospiraceae bacterium | reverse complement strand
GTCGTGTAGTAGCGCACTCGTTGCTCGTAGAAGTCTTTCCCATCAGTGATGCCACTGATGCCTACTTTTTCAGGTGCTTTAGGTAGATAATCATTTTCTAAAAAGTCGTGGAAGTCTCGATAGGCTGGCAAAACAGTGCTGCTCAACAGCTCTTCGACTGCCTCTTTTTGCACGTTGTCATTTTGCACAGGATTTAAGAAAAATAAGTCCTCTACATCTGCTTCCAATACCTGTTCGATGAGCATCATACAGTTGCGGACAACTAGTTTTGGAGAACTTTTGCCCATCGCTTGCCCACGCCGCATTTGAGCTTTTCGATGGTCAAAATAATCGGGTAGGGTAGCGAGGAGATGCAAGTAGTTGTCGTAATCTTTTTCTCCTCCAATTCGATAATACTGCAAGCGATATAAAATGCCAGTCAGGAAACCTCCTTCTGAATTTAGGGGAAATAGATGCGACTGAAAATCTAGATGGTACAATTGATCTTGAAGCGAAAATTGCAAGACATCTAGGTTGATGCGGTCATTTTGAGCGAGTTTATTGGCGTCTATTTTGTCTAAGCGTTCTGAAAGGCTACTAAGCTTTGTACGTCGTATTTGTAGCGTACTATCAGATAGGTCTGCCCAACTTGGTGTTCCCTCCGTGCGACCGAGTTGTTCATACTGCTGAATGATAACATCTATTGGCTTAGAGGAAGCAGTTGCAGTAGGATTAGTGGTTTGGCAAGCTGTCCAAAAGAGCGAAATAGTAAGCAAAAGAAGAAAGAAAGCGCGGTTCATGTGCAATCGTTTTATTTTCGATGGACATGATAAGCATTTTTTAAAAAATATGGAACTTCAATCTTGCTTTGCGAAGGTGGTGAAGTAGCTTTTGTGCAAAGCAAACGCGGGGTTGTCGAAGGTTCACGCCTCAGGCGGACATGTGTACTTGTCGATACGATATGCTCATTTCAAAAAAATAATATGGTTGTTGTATGAGCGTAAGTTTCATCGAAGGTACAACCTTCGACGATCGAGTTTATAGATGTTGATCGTAAACCAAGTACTTCTTATCTGTCTTAGAGTTAGCAGTCAAAAAGACCTAACAGGTTGAGTTGCTTCTAAATTCTGGGATAGCTTGACGTGGACTGACTAGTGCCAAAAAAAACCATCAGGTCTTAAAGAGAACTCACTAGGTAGTATGTGTTCTGAACTTCGCATTTAGAAAGCAGGTTCTACCAGTAACTAAACACCTAGCCTACATGAGAAAACTACAATTCGCCTTATTCCTACTCGTTCCTATCGTCAACTTCGGCGTCCAATTTTTTGCCGACGATCCATTTGCCGATGATCCCCGAAATTTCATTCAGCCAGCTGGCTACGCCTTCAGTATTTGGGGACCTATCTTTTTGGGCATGATTGTTTATAGTTGGTTTCAGCTAAAAGAGGAACGCGTAGAAAGTGAACCATTACGCAAAGCGACGATAGCTGGTATTTTGGCTGCATTAGCTTCCATCACGTTTGTCCCTATTTCCTACACCGATATTCAGTGGCTAAATCTACTGAACTTGCTGTGGCATTTGTTCGCGCTCATTTGGCTATTTGTCAACTTGAGAAAACAAATTCAACTGGAAGAGAACCCACAAACGAAATGGTATTATTTGCCCACACAAATGTATTTAGGATGGATTTCAGCGGCGACGGCGGTCGGATTTGCATTGACATTGGAGTCGTTTGAACTGGGACTAAGCGAGTCGACAGAACTGATGATTACCGCAGTTGTCATTGCCGCTTTGGTCGGTGTTGCTCTGTTTTTGATTAGTCGAAATGGTGGGGTGTCTGCAATGGTCATTATTTGGGCGTTGGTCGGTGTGATAGTGGCAAGTGGTGAGTACAATATTGTGAAATATAGTGCGATAGGGGCTATTGTTCTGATTGTTGTTGGTTTGGTGGTGGCGGTGAGTCGGAAGAAGCCGTTGATTTATGGACGGTAGTTCTATTAAAAAGAATTATAGAGAGTGTTCACTGCATTGTGTCTAGAGTTTGAGAATAATTTAAAATTGGCTACTCGTATGTTAAAAAGTATGTTGACAATAGTGTCTTCTCATTCTTCTGTTAGCCCACTCCATAATCTGACATTCTATATAAAAAGAAGTTCCTACCTTTGCGCCTGCTATTAACTGGTATTAATAGCTAATCAAAATCTACTTTTTAGCGTACTGGAGCTGTGGTCGACAATTCATAGCTCAATAAAACAGATGGAACATGGTCGATTTATTTGATAAGATCAGAAATAGTCGAGGCGCACTTCAACAATTTCAAAATACGGATACGGATGGCTACTTTTTCTTTCCCGAACTGGAAGGGGAAATAGGTAGCCGAATGACCTTTCAAGGTAAAGAACGCATCGTCTGGAGTGTCAACAGCTACTTGGGGTTGGCGAATCATCCTGAGGTGCGGGAGATAGATGCGAAAGCGTCAGAGGAGTATGGATTGGCGTATCCGATGGGGTCGCGCATGATGACGGGACAGACCTCGAAGCACGCTGAATTGGAGCAGAAGTTGGCGACCTTCATGGGCAAAGAAAAGGCATTCGTTTTAAACTTTGGCTATCAAGGCATCATGTCAATTGTCGATTCTTTATTGGATCGAAAGGATGTAGTGGTGTACGATAAAGATTGTCATGCGTGTATTTATGATGGTATCCGGATGCACTTAGGAAAGCGACTACCATTCGAGCATAACGATATGGCAAGCTTTGCGAAGCAAATCGAACGAGCAGAGAAAGAAGCGGAGAAATCTGGTGGTGGTATTTTAGTCATTTCAGAGGGTGTTTTTGGCATGCGTGGACAGCAAGGGAAATTGAAAGAAATCGTCGAATTCAAAAAAGACTACAACTTCCGTTTGTTAGTCGATGATGCACATGGATTCGGTACGTTGGGAGCAACTGGTGTAGGTGCGGGTGAAGCGCAAGGTGTGCAGGACGAGATAGACGTCTATTTTAGTACGTTTGCCAAATCAATGGCGAGTATCGGTGCATTTGTAGCAGCAGACAAAGACATCATCGACTATCTACGCTATACTATGCGTTCTCAAATCTTCGCAAAATCGCTACCGATGCCTATCGTAGTGGGCAACTTGAAGCGTTTAGAAATGCTCCAAAATATGCCAGAACTACGTGAGAAATTATGGCGCAACGTCAATATGATCCAAAGTGGTCTGAAGGAGCGTGGGTTCAACATTGGACATACCAATAGTTGTGTAACGCCAGTTTTCATGGAAGGAAATCCGCCAGAGGCTGCTGAATTGGTGCGCGATCTGCGGGAGCGATATAATATCTTCTGTTCTGTGGTGGTCTATCCAGTCGTACCAAAGGGGACGATTTTATTGCGTTTGATTCCAACCGCCGCACACACAGAAGAGGACATTCAGGAAACGCTAGAAGCTTTTTCTGCTATTCGTGATAATTTGATCTCTGGTTACTACCGAGAAGCGGCATTGAATAAGAAAGAGTGGCAGGAGTCGAATGTAGAAATCTAGATGATTAGATCGCTCCGCTTTTAGATATGAGATCGCTTCGCTTTGAGACCAAACAATAGCTGAGCAGTCTCATATCTCATGTCTCACAATCTCACATCTAGAACTATGGACTACGTAATCAGTGGCATCCAACAAATGGGAATTGGCGTGCCAGATGCCGACGCGGCTTGGGCATGGTATCGCAAGTATTTTGGTACGGACGTTGCTATTTTTCAGGAAGAAGCAGAAGCTGCGCTGATGCTGCCCTACACTGGTGGTGAGCCTCGCAAACGTTATGCTATTCTCGCTATCAATATGCAAGGCGGTGGTGGTTTTGAAATCTGGCAGTACAAAAGTCGGACGCCGCAACCACCCAATTTTGAAGTGCAGCTAGGCGATTATGGGATGTTTGTTGGGAAAGTCAAAACAGCAGATGTCGCTGCGACCTATGCCTTCTATCAAAAAGAAGGGGTCGAGCTACTGTCTCCAATGGTACAAACACCCGAAGGCAAGCCTACTTTTTATCTAAAAGATCCCTACAACAATATTTTCCAGATCGTTCATTCCGACAATTGGTTTCAAACGCCAAAACGACACTTGACTGGTGGCTCGTTTGGGACAACGATTGGTGTTTCGGATGTAGATGCGAGTATCCATTTTTATCGGGAAGCTCTAGGTTATGATATAGTGGTGTATGATGAGATTGGTACTTTCGAGGACTTGTCTGGCTTACCTTCTGGCAATTTAAAAGTGCGTCGTGCTTTATTGCGCCATTCTGAAAAGCGAAAAGGGGCATTTGCACCGATACTAGGGGACAGTGAAATTGAATTCATTCAGGCACTAGAGCGTGAGCCACAAGACATCTACAAAGATCGACTTTGGGGCGATTTAGGTTTTATTCATCTATGTTTTGACATCCGCCACATGGACAAATTGGGCGAAAAAATGGATGAATTAGGACACCCGTTTACGGTCAATAGTGGCGACTTTGATATGGGCGAAGCGGCTGGTCATTTTACGTATGTAGAAGACCCTGATCGCACGTTGATTGAGTTTGTGGAAACGCACAAAGTACCTGTAGCAGCGAAGTTTGGGATTTATTTGAACTTAAAAAACCGAAACCCAGAGAAGCCGCTGCCGCGTTTGATGTTGAAGGCGTTGGGCTTGAATCGGAAGAAGGATTAGAGGAGATGTGAGATTGTGAGATGTGAGATTGTGAGATGTGAGATGTGAGATGTGAGATGTGAGATGTGAGATGTGAGATGTGA
>CAYLPW010000296.1:0-4800 GCA_964385665.1 uncultured Saprospiraceae bacterium | reverse complement strand
TTCCTTAGTCTGAGAGCTATATATTTTTGATGTTAATCAAGAAATTTAATTCTACATTAAGACTCTAGAGAAGATCGACAATCAGTGACTGAGCACTACATAAACAGACGAAACCATTCAGTTACACATCAAAGGACATACAGACGATGCGGGAACGTCCGCCTACAATCTGGCGCTGTCAACTGCTCGCGCTCGCACTGTTTTCAATTATTTTGTGGCAAATAGAATTGCTCAAGAACGCTTAACATACAAAAGATTGGGAGCGACGCAACCTGTGGCTGATAGTGAGACGGAAGACGGGCAACAACAAAATAGGCGTGTGGAGTTTGAGATAAAAGAGAATTGATTCACTTTTCCATCGTACCCGCAAACTCATGCCGCAAGCCTTCATAACTCTTCAACACCACTTTAACCGATCCTACACTCAAAGGCGATTCAATCAAAACAGGAATTTTATTTTCATCGTCGCTTACCCAAACGCGCATCTGATTCCCTTCTTTGAAAATCGTGCCTTCCACGACTTCTGGACTAAATAAAATGGTATTGAACTTGCCTTGTCCTTTCACTTTTTTAACTTCCTTTCCGTAGTATTTCACGTCCAGTGGATAGACCGTTTTGTCCATAAAAATAGTGGCAGGAAATTGATCGCCCGCTTTATATTGATTGTAGTCAATATTTCGAGCATGGTACATCATGGAGAGCAAATCGTGCATACAATTATCGAGGTCGAAGGAGAACTTGTTTTCGGCAGTCGCTTTGGTCTTTCCTCGTAGCGTTTTGGCTTGTCGAGCAGCCTGATTAAAGGTCGTTTTGTCGTACAATTGGTCGCTGCCTTCTTCTATATTTTTCACGGACAGCCTTGGCAGCAACGTCTCTTTATCCACATAGGTGTCGTAGCGGTCGCGCACTCGATAAAACCAATCGTAGGACTTGTATGTATATCCAAAAGCAGACAAATGGTACTCATCGCCCGCATCTTGCACTTGAAAAACAACCTCGCCTGCGCTTGCCCAAACAAAGTTCCAGTTGTAATAGATTTTGTACACCAGTTTTTCTCCATCTTGAAAGCTGACGTTGTTGATTTGGCAGGCATCAATGACTGATGCTGATGGCGTCGATGGTGCGAACGACCAATTAACTAAACATATTAAACATACAAGTACAATACCTCGTTTCATAAAAAGTGATTAATAAAAAGGACGTATGATTTCAATCATACATTCCATAGCAGGCAAATCTAACTTCGGAGAACTTTACAAAGCATAATCATAACTCTCCGCATCAAAAATGATTAGCCTAACAAAAGTGTATGACTTCAGTCATACTACTACAATAAGAAGACAAATTTAGACTTTATGAAGTTGTATTTATTCCACCGACTGCTTCTTCCAACCCAATGATTGCGCGATGTTACTTCTAAAAATAATGAGCATTCCAAACAGGGCAGGAACGATGAGATTAAAAATAAAAAGCGTAAATGTACTGCCAAAGATCGCGATTTCATCAGTCGTAAATGTCGACCAAATCAACAAAGCCACTTCACCGCGCGCCAACAAATCCAAATAAGGCGGCAACGGAATGCTAGACTGAATCAGATAGATAGTCGCGATTCCAGCATAAGCGACGAATAGGGAAATGTCAATATCAAAAAACCGTAACATAAAATAATACTGCGTGCTATACGTCAAATACCGCAAAAAAGAATAGAGTAAAGCCACACTCAACGCCCTAGCATCATAATGCGTCAAGACTTCCAGATGTTTGGTATAACGTTCAAAGCGTTGTATCCACTCGAAGCGTTTGACCCAAGCCAATAAGCGACGAATATTGTAAAAAGTAATCCACATCGCGAGTACGCCTACACCTCCAACAACAAGTAACCAAGTCATTTGCTGATCGACTACCTCCATGTAATTGGTCGCAAAATAAATCGCTCCGATGAGTCCAAACGACAGCAAAATCAGCATCTGCGCCAGACTACCGACCATGGTACTGATGACCGCTCGCCAATTGTGTTCAGGCTTGACTAGTAAAACTCGACCACCGTACTCCCCTACCCGATTGGGCGTAAAAATACCAACACTGACACCAGCTAAAATTGCTTGAAACGTGCGCCATAAAGAGTAGTCAGAAAAGCCTTTGATGAGTTGTCGCCACTTCAAGGTTTCTAAAAACCAGTTGACAGGAATCAACAAGGCATTCCACCACAACCAATGCCAATTGCCCGACCGAAAATGTTGCTTAAAACTAATCCAAATATCGTCCGCTTCTTCTTTTCCAAATACCTGTCGATGAATCGCCCAAACCAACAGCACTGCCAGCAGCAATTTGATACTCCAATTGAACCACCGCCGATGACTGGATTTAATTTGCACGATAGGCTTCTTCTGCTGGCGAGTGAATCCACATAGCTTGCGTATCAGCAGCTTTCTCAAATCCATGCGCGTGATAAAATTTGATAGCCCCTGGATTGGCAACCAACATTTGCATATGAAAGCCTTCATAATGTGATTGCAGCCGTTTTAGAATTTCGCCACCGATTCCCATTCCCTGATAATCAGGATGAACCAGCAAATGCGGATAATAAACTACTAAATGACCATCCGAAATGGCATTACCTAAACCCACTAATTTTGCACCATCCCAAGCAGTAATGACTTGTCTGGAATCGCGTAAAGCAGCTTGTAGTTCTAGTGGTCGATCAGCGGACTGCCATCTGTTAGCCTTGTACAAATACAGAATACTTTTCAATTCCAAATCACGCCGCTCTGAATACAATATGGTCATTTTAAATCTATAGCTGGACGAATAAAGTACAAAGAAACAGAAATAATCAATTCTTCCTCAATAGCTATCTCATACGATTTGGGTAAGATTAGCGTTCCAAAGACACAAAAATTTGTACGCTACAACCAAATTGTTTTACTTTGTTGCTATGAATGTAACGACAACTACTGCTTATCGCCTCATCGGCATCGACCCAGGCACCAATAATTTGGGCTATGCCATCCTACACGTCAACGGCAGGAAGTTGAACGTAGATGATTTGGGTATTATTAATTTCAATAAAAACCTGAATCATCACGAAAAACTCAAAATGATCTTTGTTCGCCTACAAAGCATCATTGATACCTATCAACCTATCGAAATGGCGATTGAAGCCCCTTTTTATGGCAAAAATGTCCAGTCCATGCTCAAACTAGGTCGTGCGCAAGGTGTCGCGATTGCGGCAGCGATGACCAAAGGACTAAACGCGGTAGAATATTCCCCCAAAAAGATCAAACAAATCGTCACAGGCAATGGAAACGCCGCTAAAGAACAAGTCGCTGCCATGCTGGAACATCAACTGAATATCAAGCTCTTAGAACACTATCCACTCGATGCAACGGATGCTTTAGGAGCCGCTTTTTGTCACTATCATCAATCGCAGGGCGTGATGGGCAGAGCAAAAAAATACAGCGGTTGGGGCAGCTTTTTGGAGGACAATCCAGATCGAGTTGGTTAGTTTCTAGCTTCCCCTTATCTTCATCCAATGTCCAATCCAAAAGAGAAAGAAAATAAGGTTGTTCAGTGGCTAGATCAGTTGCAGGAACAAAGCTGGAACTTGGAGTTAATTATTTCAGGTTTTGTGCTGTTTGGGTTGTTTCAATTGCGCGAGTGGTTGACTGTGCAACTCTACTATTTCAATGCCAATGATGATAGTATTTACAACCAATTTACCTTATCCTTCATTACTCTCGAAATCAGTATTGATATTTTTATTTTGTCTTTATTGCTACTTATTTTCACACGAGGTTTGTGGATTGGAGCGATTGGGTTACGGTATGTCTCTGGAAATATTGATTATGACAGTTTTAGGTACAGCGATAGATTCAAGCAGTACTTAAAGCGCAATGTAGGCGATTTTGACAACTACATTCAGCGGTTAGAACACATCTCTAGTTCTATCTTTGCCTTCACCTATTTACTGTTTTTCTTAGCTCTTTCATTCCTTGTGCTTGATTTAAACTTCCAATTGTTGAATGGCTTGTTTCGATCATTGGGACTAGATGCAATAGGTGATGTAGCTACTAATGTATTCTTTTTTTTCGGCTTATTTGTATTCTTTGACTTCTTGACGCTTGGCTTACTCAAATCGATTAAGATTCCCATTTTCTCTACTATCTACTTAGCCCTTTATCGCTTTTACGGTGCTGTTACTTTGTCATTTTTATGGCGACCACTTTGGTATAATTTCATTGATCAAAAATCAACAAGATGGGTGGCTGCTTTCGCCGTTCCACTTCTGATCAGTTTTATCTTTTACACTAATGTGCCTTTTACTATACTTGAATATCAGTTTTTTCCAAAGGTGCAACATGAAAGAGAGTTATTTCAATCATCGACAATCGCCTCCGTTGAGAACGCGTATGCTTCTTTTCAAGCGGAATTTTATGATGATTTACGACAAGCAGAGCGCGAAGAAAAGCAGTATTCTATTATTCAGGTACTCAGCTTGCCGACACACAGAATCGATGTACCACTGATGGAGGTATTTGTCAAATATACTGAAGACATAGATGATTTTATTGCCAGAGAAGACAGCTCGATTGTGGCTATTAATAAGGTAGGATTCAATATTTTAGCAGATAGAAACATGCTAAATGGGGAAGGGATAAAACGAACAAAATCCGAATATGATAAGCGACAGCAAAATAGAGGTGCAATATTTCAACAACAATACGATAGTCTATATGCCATAGATAAAGCTCAAGCCAGTCGTTTGCATCGAGCGTATATTGAGGATGAAATGTTACGCTA
>CAYLPW010000295.1:0-4806 GCA_964385665.1 uncultured Saprospiraceae bacterium | reverse complement strand
TATATCCGACATTATTAACTTGACTAAGTACTAAGTAAATTAAACTACACACTTTAGCTCGATATGCTTAAAAAAATAGCAAAGGTGAAACCTACCACTCACCACAAACTGCAAGGCAATCGCATAAAAAATGATAATAGCTATTAACTATCTCTTGTACAAAGGTTTTATCTAGCGTGCAGCAGTAGATTTACAAAATCTGCCAGATTTTGTAAATCTTTTTAAGCTTAAACCACCTGTATCTATTTTATGCGATTGTCATACCAAAAACTTCACATTAATTTCATATCTCTCCACGAAAAAGTATCTTTGCGTGATATTTTCTGAAAACGATCAACGCTACACGATACCGCTCTAAGCAACTTTAAACATTAGATTCGTATCTGTTCACTCGCAATTCGTTGCATTAAACAGCAATTTGCACTCAGCGTTTCAGACATATCGACTCTTCCATTCTGCTGGGCAGTTTATGCTTACACTTTTTCAGCAGTCTTTACTAAACGCGCTCGTGTTTCAGTCAACCCATCCCAACCCCAATTCAGACCACACCAAGACTAACTATACTTCTCATTTATTCTATCACAATTTTTTGTTACTTATGAAACTCAATAGTTTACTCAAGTACACCTTACTATTTGCTATGGTAATGGGTGCGCAACTACTATGGGCGCAAGGGACGACCTCTGCTCGCATTACCGGTTCGGTCAGTGCGGAAGGCGAATCCCTAATTGGTGCGACTGTACTAGCGGTGCATACACCTACTGGATTCGAGTATGGTACGACAACCAACGAAGAGGGCTTATTTACGCTCAACAATGTCAGCGTTGGTGGCCCGTATACCATTACGGTGTCCTACACTGGTTTTGAAAGTTTGGAGGTGAGCGGGCTCAATCTCTCGCTTGGACAAACCGAAAATCTACGATTACAACTGCGTGAGTCGGTCACTTCCCTACAAGAAGTAGTCATCACAGCAGGTGATCGTTTTGATGGCAACCAAACTGGTTCAGAAACAAAGATTTCTGAAAATGTCATTAGCACACTGCCAACTGCTGATCGCGGGTTGAATGATTATTTACGCATCACACCACAAGCCGATGTATCGAACAGCGGACAAACAAACAGTGGCGGTATTTCTTTCGCAGGAGTCAACAACCGATTCAACGCCATTTTCATTGATGGCGCAGTTAATAACGATGTTTTTGGATTAGCCAACTCTGGAACGAACGGTGGACAAGCAGGCATCTCGCCCATTTCGCCAGATGCGATTGAGCAGATTCAAGTGGTCATCGCTCCTTATGATGTGACTTTAGGTGGTTTCGCAGGTGGTGGCATCAACGCCGTGACACGTAGTGGAACAAACGAACTAGAAGGTTCAGCCTACTGGTTTACTAGAAACGAAGATTTGGCTGGAAAAACGCCAACAGATGTCGAAAATGCAGAGCGCACAAAATTAGATGAATTTACAGCGAATACCTTTGGATTCCGTTTAGGAGGCCCATTAATCAAGAACAAGCTATTTTTCTTTACGAATGTAGAAATTCAGCGCGACGAACTGCCTCGTCCCTTTGTACAAGACGAATACATCGGTGAAGCAGATGCTGGTACGTTGAACGCGATCCGCGACCGATTGATCAATGACTTTGGTTATGATCCAGGTGGATTTCAGAACAATCCACAGACCATTGATGGCGAAAAAGTATTGGTGAAGTTGGACTGGAACATCAATCAGCAGCACAAATTGACCGCACGGCACAGTTATGTGAAAGGAACAACGGAAATTCATCCAGCGCCAAGTGCATCTAGAGTACTTTTTGGTAACACTGGTTACATTTTCCCTTCGACAACCAACTCGACAGCACTAGAATTGAAGAGTATTTTCAATAATAATATATCTAATAACTTGATTGTTGGTTTGACGACTGTACGCGATGAGCGGGATATTTTAGGTGATCCTTTTCCACAGATCATCATGCCTGATGGTGCGGCAACAGTTGTCGTCGGAACGGATAATTTCTCGTATTCCAATGTGGTGAATCAGGACGTATTGACGATCACGAACAACTTCAATTTGTTCAAAGGTCGCCACTCCTTGACATTCGGGACACACAATGAGTTCTTCCAAATTGAAAACTTATTTACAATCTTCTCCACCCCACGTTACGAGTACTTCTTTGATGGTGTCAATCGTTTCTTGGCTGGTGAAAATGCAGACTTATTGTTGTTCGGACACGAGCAATCGTCTGAAGGAAAAGATATTCGTTTAGCTGATGAAGCGAGTAACCTAGGGCCATCGTTCAATGCCATGCAACTAGCCTTTTATGCACAGGATGAGTTCCAAGTCAACGCTAATTTGAAGTTGACAGCAGGTATTCGTTTGGATATTCCGATTTTCTCGGATGATCCTCCATTGAACAATACACAGTTCAACAACGAAACAGTTCCAGTTTTGGAGCAATTTTACGACCTAAAAGGAGCGCGTGCCAGTCAAGCACCAAGTACGCAGTTGATGTTTAGCCCACGCTTAGGATTCAACTACGACATCAGTGGCGATAAGACCACTCAGCTACGTGGTGGAGTTGGTATCTTTACAAGCCGAGTACCTTGGGTATGGCCAGGTGGTATGTTCATTCG
Organism: uncultured Saprospiraceae bacterium; assembly: GCA_964385665.1. Lineage (GTDB taxonomy): Bacteria > Bacteroidota > Bacteroidia > Chitinophagales > Saprospiraceae > JAAUTG01. The sequence goes on along the minus strand of CAYLPW010000295.1, from coordinate 2,175 downwards.
TAATGGATTGAACAGTGCGTTCAATGTACAAGTAGGTGTAGGACAGCAAGAAATTTTGGCTACTCCAGAAGAATGGTTGGATAACTTGACAATTGATGATAGCCCTGCTGGTGACGTTGATTTATTCGTCGAAGATTTCAGATACCCACAAATTCTACGTGCCAGTTTAGCTGCCGACCAGAAGTTGCCTTGGGGATTGGAAGGAACATTGGAGTTCACGTACACGAAAACGTTGAACAACATGGATGTAAAGCAAATCAACATTCGACCAGCGAGTGGAAGTTTGTCTAGCGCAGATCCGCGTCCAGTGATTGACTTTAGTGACCGAATTGATCCAACGTATCAAAACATTACACTAGTAGACAATACAAACGAAGGTTACACGTACAACGCTACTGCACAATTGACAAAAGCCTTCTCTCAAAATACGTTCTTGAATGTAGCATATTCCTTCACACGTGCAGAAGCTGTTGTGGATGGTCGTGGTTTCATCAATAACTCGAACTGGGAGAATATTTTGAGTGTACAGGGCAACAACAACGCACCTCTAGTTCGCTCGACTTTTGATGTGGGTTCTCGTATCACAGCGTTCTTGTCACACATGTTTGACTACTCAGACAACTTCGCAACGAGCGTCTCTTTGTTCTACACTGGTCGTTCTGGTCAGCCATACAGTTTTGTCTACAATCAGCCGATTTCGGATGTATCGCAGTCAGTTGGATATAGTGATTTGATCTATGTACCAGCGAATGAGGGCGAAATCAATCTAGTGGACATCGACGGTGGTGCTACAGCAGCGCAGCAGTGGCAAGCACTCGACAATTTCATCAATGAAAATGACTATTTGAGTGAGCGTCGTGGTGACTACGTAGAGCCCAACGAAATCCGCACGCCATTTGAGCATGTGGTGGACTTGAAGTTGATTCAAGACTTCTCTTTGACGACAAGTGGAGGAACAGAGCACAATTTCCAAGTGACCTTGGACATCTTCAACTTCACAAACTTATTGAATAAAGACTGGGGACGTCGCTACTTCGTGGGTGGCAATACCTTCCCATTGATAGCAGCGAATCGTAACGATGCTGGCGAAGTGGAATACAATTTCTCCGACCCAGAAAATACGTTTAGCATTGTTCAGTCTGGTACGTATAGTGCGAGATGGATTGGGCAATTGGGTTTGCGTTATAGTTTCTAAGTAACGTGAAATAATCAAATTTACATTGTTCGGTTTTTGCGAAAAGCAGATACGCAGTATAAGTAAATGCTTTTTGTGGAAATCGAACACTCAAGAATGTAAATTTATTATTGAACTCAGACTAAGGAAATGTACGAGGGTGTCGTTTTCCACGACGCCCTCGTTTACTAACCTCCATTTCAGAAACGATATTTGAGGACTATCTAGAATGGAAAATAGCAAGCAATGGGTTACTTTTTCTTCTTACGCTTCCTCACCTTATTGCGAGGTTTTGAATGGACAGCATCCCAATAAAACTTCAATCATAGCGCAACAGGTTCATACTTAAAGCAAGGCAGTGTAATGTACTCTTCATGGTCTGCTCGTACGGCTTCCTCCCCTTTAGGAAAATAGTCATCTTTAACTAGATGAACTTTGTAGATTTTATCTTTAGTCACCAAACCATCCAATGATTCCAATGCCTTGATTTGCTTTAAGCCAACTCGATAATACATCTCTCGAAGGCGCTCATTGATTTGTTCAAACAAATCTCGATCTTCTAACTCTGGCAACGTTTCCCAAAATAAGTCTTGATAAGTATCGATTGTCATGTTGTTACTAATAATTAATTTTTTCTCTAACAGAAAGAGGAACTACTTAGTTTCTTATTCCTACTTCTCCTCCTCTTCCAACAACACACTTTCTACCTCTAAAATTTCTTCCATCCCTGCTCGCTCCAAATCATTCACTAGCCACTGAACAACCCAACGTTTAGCAATCGCTTTATTCTCCTCAGACAGTACCAAATCAATCACCAGTTCTTCGATCCCTTCTTCGTCTTCTTCCGCTCCAAATGTATCCGTCCAAGCCTGAATATAATTGTCTTCTACTTCTTCGATAGGTGTTTGCAAGATGCGGAGCAGTCTGTTTTTGTGTGGTTCTAAACCAGAAAAAACAGGATTGGCATCTCTGATTTTTTCGCCTTCACTATTTAGATTGTT
>CAYLPW010000294.1:0-4814 GCA_964385665.1 uncultured Saprospiraceae bacterium | reverse complement strand
TTGCCTTTCTTGCAACCAAGTCACATGCTGCTGCGCTGACTGTGCTGCCCACTTCATGGTAGGAAGGAAAAGCAGGTATACTTACCCCATCTGTTTGAATGGCTACTCGTTGCTCCAACTCCAAAGCGCGTTCCGTAATATTGATCCAATTGGACGAACTTTGGTGGGTATCATACACGATACCGTTTCCAAAGCAACCTGTGGATTCAAAAAGTGCTATTTGGATATTGAATAGACTATTCTGCTGCGCCAATTCCACCACCAATCGCTCCAACGCATAGCCTCCTCTCGGACCCACACCTACAATGCCCATTTTTCTGATCGCTGTCATCTACTTTACTTTTATTTTCATCCGTGAATGCGCCAACTTGCATTACTTCAAAGCAAAAGTCGATAAAAGGTTCAGTTGCGTTTTTGTTTTTACACTTGTGTGGTTGGTTATGGATACAGATATGGTAAAATTGTAACCTTTGTTGATATTGAGTCTAGGGAGTATAAAAGATATAGACTTCGAGAGTGGGCTTATTTTAAACAAATTTATGCAATGAATAGAACTAGGGTGGGTCTTCGATTTCATATTTTGATGACTTTAAGTATCTTTGCAATACTAAAGCAAGCATATGCCAGTCATAGATCAAATAAAACAAACTGGGGCCACCTTCACTCCACCTATCTTAGCTGATTTCTTAGCAGGACGATTAGCTGCTAATCTATCGAAGGTAGATGACATACAGGTGCTTGATCCCTCTTGTGGCGAAGGTGAGTTATTAGTTTCAATGAGTAATATTTTAGAAAACAAGAAGATTGCACACAGTCTAACTGGCTACGATACGAATGTTAATTACTTATCCAACACAGAGCTAAGGCTGAAAGAAAGTGCATCCACTCAAGTGACCTTGGTAGCAGATGACTTTTTATCCGTGGTAGACTTGACTAAAGATCAACTTGCATTAGATTTTGTGGACAAGGCAAACGATACTATTAGCAACTCCATAGATGTGGTGATTGCAAATCCACCTTATGTTCGTACTCAGGTATTGGGAACAGAACGAGCGCAAACGTTAGCTAAGAAATTCGACTTAAAGGGAAGAGTTGATTTATATTATCCTTTCTTGATGGCGATGACCGAAGCACTAAAAGAGGGAGGAATCGTTGGTGTTATTACTTCCAATCGCTATCTATTTACTAAGTCAGGAAAAAGTATTCGAGACTATTTGAATGCGAACTACGACATCATTGAAGTGATCGATTTGGGCGATACGAAGTTGTTTGATGCAGCAGTATTACCAGCTATTTTTATTGGAAGGAAAAAGAAGAAAAATGCTGTCAGAGGGGGCAAAGCTAGATTCTCGAAAATCTATGAAGAACTCAATGGTTATGATGGTAAATTATATTCTGCTGAACATGTGATAGAGGTATTAAATACTAAAGAATCTGGCTTTTTTAAGATTGGCGATAAGAAATACAAGAAAACAAGTGGATGGCTAAGTTATGATGGTTCTAAAAGTAATCAGTGGCAGTTACTATCAGACGAAGAAGCTAAATGGGTCGATCAAATAAGGAGTAATGCTTCCTCTTCAGTCGGCGATTTATTTAAGGTCAGAGTAGGTATCAAAACAACAGCAGATAAAGTTTTCATTAGTGACCAATGGGACAATCAACCGATGAATGGTCCAGAAAAGGAGTTACTGAAACCACTCATTTCACAAGAAAATATTCAAGCCTGGAGTGTTTCAGATGAATTGAAATTAAAAGTTCTTTACACACATTATAGCGACGGACAGCAAAAGAAAAAAGTTATTGATTTAGCGGATTACCCGAAAGCCGAGAAGTATCTTTTAGCCAATGAAGAGCGACTAAAAGGTAGAAAATACGTCATCAAAGCAGGACGGAAATGGTATGAAATATGGGTGCCACAGCAACCTCATTTGTGGAGCAAACCTAAGATAGTCTTTCCCGATATTAGTGTTTGTCCGAGGTTTTGCTTCGATACGACTGGCAAACTGGTGAATGGCAATTGTTATTGGATTGTAGCAGAGGAAGAGAAGGCTATAGAAAAACTGTTATTGGTACAAGGCATCGCCAATTCTAAGTTGATGACGAAGTATCATGATTTAGTGTTTAATAACAAGCTCTATTCTGGCAGAAGAAGGTATTTCTCGCAGTATGTAGAGCGGTATCCACTGCCTGACCTTAATAGCGAAGCAGCAAAGGAAATCGTTCAAATTGCAGATCAATTAAATAAATCAATAGCGCAAAAAGAGATGGTTGACTTAGAAAATGAATTAGAACTAGTGGTCGCTAAAGCGTTTAAAGTTGATCCTGTTTTCAATCTGGATTAAAAACGGATTGACCAGCATAACGATCAAAAAATGACATTGGAATGGAGCGTTGACATTTGTAGCTTTGATCGCTGACATACGAGAATAAGTCGCCTAGTCGTTCGCCTGGCGATAATATAATCCCTTCTATAATCTCCGTTTTAGGGTTAGTCAGTGCAATCAAATAGCGAATATCGTGTGTCGTGATTTGATGCTCTTGAATAACAATTTCCTTCTTTTCTGGAGAAAACTGCCCTAAATCAACCATGAAAGAATCTTGAATTTTGACTTCTAGCAACTGATTCTTGATGTCAGGAAATCCACCATAGAGTAAATCGGTCTGATCAGTAGAGTAACCTAGCAATTCTAAAACCTTTCGCTCCAATAGTTGCCCTCTATTTTTTGTAGCGGCTGCTTTGATGCGTTGACCAATCAATTTCTTCGCTACCAACTTTTTAATCAATGCGATAGAATAAAGTTGACTCATGCTAGGTTCTTCTACCATATTGTCTGTAGGAGAACTGTAATCATCCGTAATAAAGTAAGAGAGCTTTTTAGAATCAGGAAAGGATAGAATTTTGTCGTCGCTATTGTAGATGGATTGTCTGACCTTTGAGGAAATCATCAGTTGATGCTTGACGGTTGGCTTTCCGAATTTGCCAAAGTGCTTTTCAATATAATCTGGGGTTAACACAATGACGGAAGCAATAAGCGATCTTTGAGTATCAATGCGAACGAATACAAAACGTACATCTGTGCATTTCAAACTCTCGCCCGATTCATATTTGATTAATAAAGCATTGCTATTGGGTATCCTATTCCAAACTTGCAGGTTATACGATCTCCCCAAGGTCACAATATAGGTATCGACAAATTCTCTTGTGATCTTGGGAATGCCTTTACCTTTCAGTGGAACGATTTCATAGTCCGATACTTTGGCGACTTCTGGTAGTTCATACTGTTCTAACGTAGCTGCTACTAACTTACGGATATTTGACCCATCTGTTCTCGTCTTGCCCGACCGCTGAAATGGTTGTCCTACCAGTTTGAAAAGATGTTTAGCTAATTCAGTAGGATGGGTCAGTTGAGTAGGAGAACTCGGTGGCGTTTTAAAGTTTTTGTTCATACCTTAAAGTTGAGTAGTTCAGAAAGTTCCACCTGTAGTGCATCAGCGATCTTTTTGAGGTTGATAATTGAAATATTTCGCTCTCCTCGTTCCACAGAGCCGACATACGTTCTATCTAAACCACAGACAAAAGCTAATTTTTCTTGTGAGAGGTTGATTTGCTTTCTCAATTGTTTAATATGATCTCCAAGTGCTACTAACAACTGTTTTTCCTGAGGTGAATAGGAGGATTTCATCTTTTTGATTTGACCACAAATTTGGTAAAAAGATGTAAATAAGACCACGGACTATGAGTAGCATTTTGTTTGAAGGATTTCAAAGTATATGGAGGAAGACGGATTCTGAAAGAATATAACAAGATATAAGATTTGCCTCTCATCTCAGACTAACCTATATCCGTCGCACCTGCATCGCGTGGTGAGCATATGTGCGACAAGGTTGCAAACCTTGCCGATCGGGGTTATAGGCGTCGAAGCAGAGAAGTAATTAGCTGACTAAATTGACTGTAAAGAATTCACCATCCAAGTGTTCAAAATCTCGATCAGAGGTGATCAGTTCAGCATTTGTAACGATGGTGGTTGCAGCTATCCAAACATCATTTTTACCCATATTTCTAGAGGAGTTCTTATATATTTTTGTGGGATGTTTACCTTCACTATATGAATCTACATCAATGTAAGCTTCAATGATATCTTGGGCGTTTATATCAACAATCACCAGCCTATCGTATAGCTTTTCAACAATCTTTAGTCGTTTGCTACCCCATCTATTCCTTCTCGCCAATACGCCAATTTCTCCTACAGTCACAATAGAGATGATGGCGGTATTCCCTGCTTGAAATGGTCCGAAATTTTCTTCTATAAATTGTTTGGTCTCACTATCTTTCAGATAGAAAAGGAGAACATTTGTATCTAACACGTAATTCATTAGCCCATATCATTTAAGTCTTGAAGAAGCACTTCAATGGGTTGTTCGATAGCGGCTTCTGTTGCAATTAGTTGAAGCTCTGCTGCTGAGCTTGGCGTATACTGTTGCTCCTTTTTTAGCTGCTCAACGTCTATCGTTCTAGATTTGATTTCCCTATAACTGGAGGTGCTATAAGTATGCTGTTTTTCAACCACTTCCTTTTCTTCCGACTCTACTTGCTGTTTTAAGGACTGAACAGCATCAATCACTTTTTCATCTGCTAGCGAAATGATCCATTTAATAATATCATATTTTCTAGATTCCAACATAGTCATACGTGTTCTTCTTTTGGAAAGTGAAGTGTATTCCGAATAATCTAAGCCACCACTAAGATAGATCAATTTAACTAGAATCTCTGTAGCTTAATGATTCTATTTTTGGGCGTTCTAATAGTGGACGGG
>CAYLPW010000293.1:0-4856 GCA_964385665.1 uncultured Saprospiraceae bacterium | reverse complement strand
CTTGTTGAGAAAGTAGACCATCTACTTCAGAACGCCCTAACAAGGTCTGATCGTACAAGTAATCTTCTTGAAACGTATTGCTGGTATTGCCGCCTAAAAGGAACGACGGACGCAGCAAACCCTCTAAGGCTACATCTGGGCGAAAGTCGAAAAAGTAACCACCGAAGACACGAATATTGAAGCGTTTGTTCGGTGCATTATAAGGAAAAGACTGCGAAAAACTACCAAACGCTTTGGTATAGCTTTCCGACTGCTCAACAGTAGCAGAAATACGTAAAGGCGTAAGCGCGTCGTCTTTCTCGATTTGATAATTGAGTTCATTCACAGCATAGTTCGTTTCACTATACGTGATATCTTCATCCACATTCGTCAACGCATTGAACTGTCCAATATTGATGTAGCGATACGACAATTGTTGCGACCAACTACTCGTCGGTGAGGGCTTTCCAAAACGCACTTCGACCTTTGGCGCGAACTTCGTGAAGTAGTCTTCGGCTTCTAGTTCGTCATTGTAATCGAAGCTAAACGTTCGTCCATTTAACTGCAACGAAATCCGTTCCACTGCATCCGTTTTAGGATAAATATTATAGCGAATGCTCCCGACGCCACTTAGTCGTTTGGCATTGAAGGCGTACATGGGCGCGACGGCAAATTCTAGATTTCGGAACGGGACTGTTTTGTTGTGTAGTCCTAATCCGAGTAGCACACCATCATACTTATTCCACGCAATTGCGGGAAAAACAGACACATTTTGCTCACGCGAATCATCGATCTGAATACCAAAGTTCGCGCTCAATGCTGGATTGCGTTTGCGGTTGTCTTTGCGATTGACATCCATGGTTTGTCGGTCTACATCAATCACGATGTCTTCAAAACCTACTTTTGGAAATGACAACACTTGTTCATCTTTTACCCCTTCGTACCAAACTGACTCTACCACTTCGCCCCCTTCAATTGCCGCAATCGGAAAGGGTGCGACGATGTCTCCTTTATTTTTGACTGTTATTCTTAGCTCACCTCTTCCCTTCTCTACTTTTGTGATCGCATAGTCTAGCTTTTTAGTCGAATACAGCATATCATCAAATACCCAATCTAAGGACTGATCGAGACTTTTCTCCAAACTCGCTCTCAAATCTTCTGGATACGGATGTTTGAACTTCCACTGCTCGTAGTAGGTTTGCATGGCGTCGTCCATTCGTTCCGTACCGACATAGGCCTCTAAATGATTGAAAATGATGGTGGGTTTCGTGTAGGCACTGACTCCATAGTTGATACTCGAGAAGGCTTCCGAAGGCGTATCTGGTGCTTGATCTTTGTTTTGACGGGCTTGCAATAAATAGCTCGCTTCGTTCAAATCTAGCTTAGAATTGCCTCGAATAAAGTCTGGCAAGGGCAAATTGCTGTCTTCATAGTAGCGATCCATGTAGCGGTTTTCGTAGTAGGAATTAATGCCTTCGTCCATCCAGGGATGAATGCGTTCGTTGGAAGCTAGGATGCCATAAAACCAATTGTGTCCCACTTCGTGTGTGATGACATTGTCCAAGGCTTTCGCTGTTTGACTTCTGCCGATGACTGTAATCATTGGATATTCCATACCTGCGCCAGCACTCAACGCACTTTGTACGGCCGTTGCTTGTGGATACGGATATTCGCCAACATAATCGGAATAGAACTTAACGGAACGATTCAAATATTTCGTCGATTCGCGCCACAGATCGGATTCTACATCTGTAAACATGCCCCAAGTATCTACTTGCTTTCCTGATGCCAGAATAACGCTATCTTTTAATACTTTAAACGCTCGATCTGCAAAAATAGCGAAGTCGTGGACGCGCTCTGCGGTATAGCGCAAAGTCTTCATTTTTTTGCTTGTTTGAGGAAAATCAGTGCGCGACAAGTACGTATCTTCTCCTCGGAAAAAAGCATTAGTGGCAGCTACTCGTTCTTGTAAAAACTCGTACTCGCTCTTTGTTTGTAACGTTCCAGTTGCGCCCACCACGTAATTGTCGGGCAAGGTGATGCGAACATCGAAATTGCCGAACTCCGAGTAAAATTCGCCTTGATTCAAGTATGGCATCGGATGCCAACCTTTTTGGTCGTAAACAGCAGGTTTTGGGTACCATTGAGTGAGTTGATAAGACTTTCCGATATGTCCCAATCGAGAAAAGGAGGAAGGGATATTTAGGGTAAAGGGTGTCCGAATTTGAATGCGTCCGCCAGGTGATAGCGGTTCGTTTAACGTCAAAATAGCTACATCCACATGTCCTTCCCAATTCGTCATTTCTACCTTTTCCCCACCCACTAAAAAGTTCAAATTGGACAAACCGCCTAGCTGTTCTTCTTTCGCAAAGTAGAACTTTGTTTGTCCGTTGCGCTCTTGCTGCTTTGCAAATGCCGTTTCTTTATTCGAGTACGCATTGGGCCACAAGTGCATGTAAATCTCCGTCAATTCATCTGGCGAATTGTTCAGATAATCCATTTCAATCGTCCCGATGAGCGCGTGCGTACTATCGTTGAGTTGCACCTCAATGTTGTAGTTGACTTCTTGTTGGAAGTAGTCGATTTGTGCTTGTGTACATTGGAAGATAGACAGGCAGAGTACTAAAAGTAAAGATCGCATAAGAGGAGAGAATGAAAGTTTGAGAGGATTGAGAGTTTGAGAAAGCGAGAGTTTCGAGGGTATGAGATATTGAGAGAGTTTGAGAAAGTGAGAACAAGAAACGCTTAGCATCTCACTCTCTCAATATCTCATACTCTCAATATCTCATACTCTCACTCTCTCCTTCTCTCGCTACTCTATTGAGAGTCGGAAAGGTAGCATGGCTTGTACGCCAGTTTGCGTTTGTAGGCTTTTAATCGCTTGATAATGCTCGTAAAACTCCCCCAGTTCCGCTTGTAACAAACGGGCTTGCGCTTCGTCGGTATTCAATAAATCTTCGATGATTTGCTCGGTTGGTGACTTCATTCTTGGGTAATGTTTTAGTCGATAATCATCCAGTTGAGCAACAGTAACGGCGTAGTTGATGGCTGCTTCCAGATCCCCTACTTTATCGACTAGCCCGTTTTCGACGGCACGATCCGCTGTCCACACGCGTCCTTGTGCAATCTCGTTGACGGCTTCTTTGCTCATGTTTCGAGCGTCGGCAACGCGCTGTAAAAAGATATCGTAAGTGCGCTCTGTTTCTGCTTGTAAATAGCGACGTTGTGCGGCGTTCAAGTCCTTATTGATCGTGAAACCTGTGGCGAATGGTGTTGTCTGTATCGTATCAATCGTGATACCCAAGTGTTCTTCCATTGTTCCTTGCAAACTAGGTACTAATCGAAACACACCAATAGAACCTGTCAAGGTATTCTCCTCCGCAAAAATGTAATCGCCAGCCGCTGCGATATAGTAACCACCCGAAGCAGCAAAGTCACCCATCGAAATGATGACTGGTTTGCCTGTTTCATTTAGTAGCGTAAAGGCACGCCAAATATTTTCAGATGCCATGGCACTACCACCTGGAGAGTTCACGCGCAGCACAACGGCTTTCACATCATCGTCGCGACGTAGCTTTCTCGCCACTTCTACATACGGCTCATCACCTATAATGCCACTTCCACCTTCGCCATCCAAAATTGTTCCTTCGGCATAGACGACTGCTACAATATCATCTGAATCGTCCGATTCTAGTTCGATAGCCGAACGGTATTTATCTAAAGACGTAAAGCGAATCTTCTTGTCTTCATCTATGTCTAACTGAGTCCGAATCGCAGCAAATACTTGATCTTCATAGGCAATCGCATCGACTAGCCCAACCTCTAAAGCTTTTTCGGTATTACCACCGTCGTAGTTGGCTGCAATTTCTTTCAATCTTGTAGGAGAAATATCACGCGAACGGCTTACATCTTCTACATATTCGTTGAACATATCGTTGATGTACTGCTCCAGCTGCAAGCGATTTTCAGCACTCAATTCTGTGCGTCGGTAGGGTTCTGTTGCCCCTTTGAACTTACCAGCGTAGAACACTTGCATGTTGACATCCGCTCGATCTAGCATATTTTTATAAAAAGACAATACGCCACCAAAGCCTTTAAAGTCCACGAGTCCCATTGGGTTCAAAAAGACACTATCTGCCGTCGCTGCCAATAGGTAAGCTCCTTGTGAGTAGTAGTTGGAATGCGCGTAAATGAACTTCCCACTTTCGCTAAATTCCTCGAAGGCTTCTCTCAGAATATCCACTTTCACTAAGCCACCACCAACACCCGTTGTCTTTAAATAAATACCTTGGATGTTGTCATCCTCGGCTGCTTGCTTAATGGTGCGTGCCATCTCATGCACACCCATTATTTTATCGCTCTGAAAGTCACTAAAGTCAAACTGAATATTATTGGAATGTTCTGGAATGACGCGATCTAAGTTGATTTCTAAGACGCTATTGTTGCGCACTTGTGTGTTATTCCCAGAACTGGCTGCTACTGCAATCATGGCGACTAAAAAGCCACCAATAATAAAAATGGCTAGGAAAGTGCCTAAGGTAGAGGCTAATAAGAACTTAAAAAATTGTTTCATAAATGTACTTTCGGTTATAGTTCGATTGGAAGACGAATTTACGGACTTCTCTATCGTTTCCTCAATAAATAAGATGGACGGGGGGAATGTTTCGATGAAAGGAAGAGAAAGTGTTAGATTTCAATACCTTGCACTTTTGATTACTGATTTATTATGAAATATCTACTACTGTTTTTTTGCTGCTTTTTCTGCTTTGCTCTTCACGCCCAATCCTTCCTCAACGAACGCTACTTCGGCGTTTTCGTCCAGCACGGCATCCCCTACTATGACCTACCAGAAGCAGACAGCTACCGACCGACAATTA
>CAYLPW010000292.1:3112-4928 GCA_964385665.1 uncultured Saprospiraceae bacterium | reverse complement strand
TTTCTATTTCGAGGTTAAAAAAAGGCAGTTCAGTGGTTTACTGGGCTGCCTTTTTTTTGTTTTGAACAATCATTGACTCAACTAACCTGCTGGTAAAAACAACACATATTGTAAAACTCCTATATTAACAGACCAAATATGCGTAAGTAGCAGATAGTATGTATGGAGTTATATTTTGGCTTATTTTCTATTTTTTGCTAGTGTGTATAACAGATTGCACAAAATGGTTTTTTGATTTGACTTCAAAAAGTTGTTTTGAGTAAGCTATTTTCAAGTACTATTTTTTGATTTCGGCTTCATGTTTGAATTGTTCTTTCTAAACTTGAGTCCGCCTCAAGCTCGCTAGGCTCTTCCTTTTTTCATTACCAAAAAAGCAAGCAAAAACGCTAGACCCCTCAAACTCGTCCCTCGAACAATGAGGGCTCGAAGCCACCCGCCCAAAGCGACAAAAGCCACACTTAGACCTGACTTTCAGGTTTTTTTACGAAAAGTGCAATTTGTTATACCCACTTTTCGCTATAAATTTTCCAAATTTCTTACAAAATACCGATCTTCAAGCGTTCATTTCCCAAAACCATAGTAGAATACACACACCATAATGAAAACAACACTCTCCATTTGCCTATTCACTTTGGCGACCTTGGCTTCCATTTCCGCCCAGTCGCTCTATCAGGACGCCCTCACCTTAGCCGAAATCATGCGACGAGAGCAGCGCGTCAAAAACGACATTCGGCAGGAAACCTTGCCACGTTTAGTCGTCGTCAAAGAAAAACGAGGCGTTTATTCTGCCTACAACAAGTATGTTCCTATCACGGCTTTGCCAGATCGGGTGAAAGCGCTGACCTCCAAGAACAGCAAAGAGACGAATGGAGATGCCCAAGAAATTCGCGGCAATCAAATGGCGTTAGATCGACTAGGATACTACACACTGTATGGATTTAATGCCAACGATACCTTGCAGATTGACTTTGAAAATGGACACTACTTGCGCTGTTACGGCAATGCCATCAATAACTCTTTTTACGTAGAACAAGTCACGCCTGACACCACGCTTGTTCTTCCTTACACGTACGATCCACTATTGACCATTTATAACTCCTATGAACAGCTAATTCTTTACAATAGTGAGCAACAGCCAATGGCTACGCTAAAACGAACCGCGCCAGACTATCAAGCACGCGCTTACCAACGTTCGTTACGTATTCGGTCTAAAGGAGCTACTGTGCCGCCCACTACTACAGTCAATCGAATTAGAGATGAGGGCATAGCGCAAAACGCAGAAGTAGAACGAATCAATTTTTTTCAAAACGAATTGATCTTACAAGATGGATACACTTACTATTTGATTGGCAGCAAATGGTCCAGTTATTTGGTTCATCTGATGCAGGGAGACGAATACCTGACGGCTAAGGATCGACCGATTAGCTCTGATATTGGATTTGAGATTGCCTACGAAGCAGCAAATCGACGAATTAGAATCGACCAGACAGTTCCATCGGAATGGGGATGGGGAAACATTAATTACACTGCACAGAAGCAAGGAGAGATGATAAGGGATACGCACACAGTAAGGGAAGGAGAGTCGCTGTATGGCATTGCTATGAACTATGGATTATATGTCGAACAACTAAAAGAACTGAATAAACTATCCTCCAATACCATATCGATTGGACAGGAACTCTTCGTGAGAGAACAGCCAAAGGAAGTCATAAAATTTCACGGATTTTATCATTTCAATGTCAGTGACATAGATGAATCTAATTTTGATTTATTAGTGAAAGGAGGTGCTATCAGCAGAGCCGTATTAGACACCTTG
>CAYLPW010000292.1:0-3102 GCA_964385665.1 uncultured Saprospiraceae bacterium | reverse complement strand
AGTCCACACTTCGAACGACCGGATGCCAACAATTTTAAGTTTAGACAAGCAGACAGTTATGGATACTTTGAAGCGTCTATAGATTCTAAGTCCATTCCTTCTACCAGTGATGGAGCACTAATATTGAATCGACGTAATCTAAGAGAATATGTACATACCTTAAGTTATTTTGGCACTGTGAAGGCAAGTCCAAAGCAGCATTTAGTACCAAAGCCGACACGAGTATTATCTGCTACTGGTGAATCCCTTGATTCTATTTCGATGACAATGGTTCCAACAACCAGCGAATCGATAGCATCTACGACGGACGAATCGGATACACTGATGACTAATGTGTCGATAGAAGAACGGGCGGTTCGTATTCCATCTGATTCACAGAACAAAGCCAATAGAATCATTGCATTTTTGATAGAAAACAGAGATGGTGACTACTATTTTGCGCCAAGTCGCATAGAGCAATCGTACAATACTACAGATAGCATTTTCGCCAGTATTGAGCTATACGATGACAATACTGCTTACTACCACCTAGCCCTTCAAGCGCAATCTGCTATTTATCGAGCTAGGAATATCCGAGATGTTACATCTATTTTAGCCACACACCACAATTTGAAGTTTCTCGACTTAAATAAACAGAATATCCTGAAAAATACATGGGAAGCGTATGGAGACAACGTGATTTTGAATAGCCCATTAAAACGATATTTGGGAGAAGCTATGACACAACGCTTCGATCCTAATTTATCCAATACAGATAATGTATTTACAAATCAGTTGATCGCTCAATTACAATCGGACTATCAATTGTATTATCCTTGGCAAAATACCATTTATGGGACAGATGATTTTGAGTTGCGAAAGACCGTTTCTTATCAAGAAATCGCCAATAACTACAACAAGGAACGAGTGATCGCTGCCCAAAATCTAAAACAAAACACGAAAACATTAGACAGCAAGCAGAAAAACAATAGAGGCCTCAGTCAAGCTGCTGTCATCGAAGGTTTGTCAGACTTCATTGTAGATCGAGCACAGGAAGAGTTGAATATCACCTTTATGAATCGGATGCGAGAAAAAATCAGTCAAGATATTCCAGAGTTTGAAGTACTGTTTCCCAATACTTACAATACATTTACCAATCTACAAGTCAAGCAATATCGTACCTTGCTAGCCTATTCTCGTCCTTCCTTTCAGGCTGATTTAGACAATTTAGGGTTAAACTTCCCCAAGCTTTTTGACCTAGAAAAGTATAAAATATTAGCTGACGATCCCATTGTGTATAACATCGCTTTAGTCTATGATCTGGCGAATAAAGTGTATGACAAAACACCAGTTGACTCTGTACTCTTGCACTTACATACGCGCTTGGATGATCGCTTGTTCAATTTGGATAAACGTGTCGTCAATCGACTAAGCAGAGCTTTGGTACAAGATCAGTCAAACACTACTATTTCAACAGCAAGGACGAGCGCATTGGACGAATTGATCGAAAAAAACAATCAGTTATTCAATGAAGTTAACCACTTCGATTTGTTGGTAGGTTTGGGTAGAGAAGGGGTGATGCAGTATAACTATTATGCGTTATATGATTACTCTAGAGAAGTGAACGATGAAGCAGTGACTAAGCTAGAAACATCCATATACGATAGCTACGTTCGCTTAGGGTCAGCCATCCAGAATCAATACTCTATTACCTATCTGAATGGAATGCAACATAAAGTAGTAGATCAAGATACTTTAGCTTTTAGACAGCTCCCTTATTTCGGTATGTTAGAATCTGTTTTTAAAGAGAAAACGAACGAAAAAGAAACCATTCAGTCTATAGCGCAGAAGAAAATAGCTCAGTTGACGGATAGATCTATATCCAACGTACAGTCTGGCATCAAAAAAGTGAAACCCGTATCTTTTGGTCAAGTAGAAAGCTTTGATAAGAATGCCTATACTGTTTATGGCGACAGCTATGACGACAGCAATCCTATTATTCAATACAAACAATTTGAACTATTGACTGATTTTTCTTTGCGCGCTAAGATTAATTATGATTATGAATTTGAGCGATTAGATTTAGAAAAGTATGATGATTATTTTGAAGCCGTACCAGAAGACGACGTACTAGTCGGAAAAGGATTGACGCTGATGCGAAGTTTCTTGAAAAGCGATCAGTTGACTATGCGTCGTGATTGGTTAAGGGCGATGGAAGAAGAAGCCAATCTGTTGTTGAAGGAAGCGAGAGCGACCAAAAGTAATTCAGCCATACAGCAAAAAGCGTACTCGACGGACGTGGTACGCTATTTTCATTTGCTAGACAAGAAAGATAGGATTGTCAAATTATTGGACAGTAGAATCAAAGATTTAAAGTCCAAAGCTGTGATATCACAGCTGATAAAGGCTGAAATGGAAGCCTTGGATTGGGAAAAAAACTATACCGATTTTGAATCAAAAATACTGAAAAGCTTGAAAGAAAGCGATGTGAAAGAAAGCGATATCTTGAAAAGCATTGCGGAGCAGCAGGATACGGTACAGGTGCAAGTTGATCGCTTATTCAACGAAGGCGTCAGCAATAAAGTAGCGATAGAAAAAAGTCGAATTTGGAAAAGCAGTTTTGATCCAGAAGAGGAGATTAGAATTTTAGAAGACAACTTGTATCTAACTAGAATAGCACTCGAATCAGAGATTACCTCTAAATACGAGGGTCTACAAGCACGAGTAAAGGTGATGGATAGCAAGGGGATCAAGATAGATAAGCAGCAAAGAGAAATTAGAAAAAAACTGGAAAAGCGATTCAATCAATTCAAAGTGGCTGTTGTGGAAGCGGAGCGGAAGAAAATCCACAAAGCTTATCAAAAAAAGGAGCAGGATCAAAAGCTTACACTTGCTTCCAAGCGCACTTGGGCACTCAAACGGCAGTCTCGAAAAGCAGAGAAAGTAGTCCGCGAGAAAGAGCAGCGCATCCAGAAGAATGAAGTAGATATTATGGGGTTGATTGACCAGCAGCGTCGTTACTTTCAAGCCTTTTTGGCGACAGATTTTGAGCGACTAGAAAAAATCGTCAGTCAATCTGATAACGTAATCTTAAAAGACTCGCTAGTGCAGTGGGAAGCAACA
>CAYLPW010000291.1:0-4967 GCA_964385665.1 uncultured Saprospiraceae bacterium | reverse complement strand
TACTTAGGCTTCGAGCGATCCGTTAGATGTCCGAAACCTGTTAACAAACGCGTCCACAAAGACGGTTTCAAAATAATACTTTTCAGTATATCTGAGTCCAACTTGATCGGTTGAGGCTGAACAGCAATCTGCTCTGCCGCAATGTCGACCGCTGAGAAATGATCTTGTCGTTGGGTGTGCGTCGCCGCCTCACCATAACCGATGTTTTGAACCAATGAACGATTGGGGAACAAAAAGTATTTTTCTTGCAAAAAGAAAGACGCATAGAATCGAATCGCCCAAGAGTCGACCTTGCCATTGAGTTGATCGACGAGCATTTGATAGAATGGATAGTCATTAAAATTCATTTTCTGTTCCCAACTTTTCGCATCAATAGCTGCTTTCAGTTGCGTGGCATCCATATTGACCGTTTCCCAACGATCTTGCCACGTCGCCCAACTCCAAGAACTGCCAATCGGCAAGAAATAAGTATCCTGTTCAATCGGTCGGCGCGTCGGATACTGATAGCCACTAATACCGAATACAGTTGACTGCTCCTCATAGATCAGGAGTGCATCATTCATATAGTTTAAAAAGCCCTTTGCCGTCACGATATCGTCTTCCAAAACGATGACTTTGCCATACTGTTGGATGACTGCTGTGACGCCGCTCACCACTGACTTTGCCAGTCCCCAATTTTCCGTTCGTTCTATAACCCGCACTGTTCCACACCATTGCTCTTGATGGGCTAATTGCCTTACTTGTTCAATGTGGTTTCGTGTCTCTGTGTTGGCTGTTGGTTTTGCCCCATCGCAGTAGATATAAAGTATGGACTGATCCGCTCCTTCATTTTGTTGCAAGGCACGCAAGGTCTGCTCTGTATGCCATGGACGATGATAGGCGAAAAGAATGACGGGTGCACGCATAGAAATTTGGCAATTAGTAATGAAAATAGTTGGTCAGCAAGGTAGGAAGAACGCAGTAATTACAGGTAAAGTACAGTCAAAAGCATTTGTCAGAACATATTCATTCTCTCTCTTATCTCATACTAATGTGGAAAACTAATCGACTTAAAACTGTGACAAAATGCTACTTTTAACGTATAATATATGTAATCTCATTTGAAAGCCAAGGTCTTAAACCACCCAACCGACAAGAGAGGGCATCTTTATTACATATCAAAACTCCTAAAGCATGAGAAGTTTATTTATTCTGACTATCATTTCATTAAGTGTATGGACTATGCAAGCTCAAAGTCCTAGTCCCAATGCCGTTTGTCCAGCCGCCGCTACACAAAGCAATAGCAGTATGACGGTCACTTGGCAATTGGGTACACTACCTTTTATTTTGCCTCCTGCGAATGGAGCAGCTATAGATGACGGTGTTACAGCCGAAGCATTTCAACTAGACATGAGCGTCTATCCAAATCCAGCTGCTGACTATATCAATTTGCAGTTCGACTTTCCTTTAGAAGAGGATATTCAGGTGCAAGTGACGGATGCGCAGGGTCGAGTTTGGGCGACGGCTACAGAAGTTGCATTTGCGACTCAGCTGTTAGTGGATACGCAGCATTTACCAAAAGGGATTTATAGTATTAATATCTACGCCAATGAAGAACGAATCGCGCAACGACAACTAGTCAAAGCGAACGATTAGATGTATTTGTTGACTCAACGACTGGAAGCTACTCTCATAGCTTAATTTTTCCTCTATTTATTTATAACCAATTCGGTCAGGCGTGTACTACGTTTAGCCGTTACTAATCTAAAACGTAACCGTATATGAAATTTTTCAGTTTAAAAGTGGCATTGCTGATCGCATTTAGCCTAAGTATGACATTTACTATTGATGCTCAAACTACTCCCGTTGATGCTGCCGATAATGGTACACCGCTTGCCTTCACCTATCAAGGTTTGGCACGTGATGCACAGTCTAATCGTATAGCTCGCAATCAGGATATTGGTATCGAAGCGAGTTTACTACAAGATAGTCCACAAGGTGCTGCTATCTATACTGAAGTGCATACTGTTCGCACGGATAACTTTGGTGTGTTTAATACCGCTATCGGCGCAGGCTTATCTACGCTTGGTGACTTTAGTGATGTCGACTGGAGCGATGGTCCTTACTTTTTACAAATTAGCATCGACGCACGTAATACTGGCAACTATGAACTACTCGGCGTAACGCAACTGCTGAGTGTACCTTATGCACTGTATGCCGAACGTGCTGGCAGCAGCGACGGTGGTGACAGCGGAGATAGTGGACTTTGGGAAGATCGGGGGAGTTATATTCTTCCAGCAGACGAAGATAAAAGTGTATGGATTGGAGATGTAGGTGGTGATGCTACCTTGCGCCAAAAACTTGTTGTAAGCGGAGCAGTCTATCCTGTATTTAATCAAGGCTTCTTGACTCCAAGTGAAGTCGATCAGGTCGATAATAGAGGGAATGCAGGTCGTACTGGTATGTTCTACAACTTTGGTGGTGATCTATTCCATAGAGGATTCTGGGGCGTTGTCGTCGATAGAAATGCTGGTGGTTTTGATCAAACTTCTAGTTCATATTTTGGAGGAGTCAATCCTGACGCAGGTTCATTCGCTGTTAGGTATCGAACAAGCAGTAGTGCTTTTAGAACAGACCTTATTGTTCGAGCCAATGGTGATGTTGGCATTGGCACAAAAAATCCAGCTAGTAAATTGGAAGTAACAGATGGCGATGTTTACATCAACGATGTCAATAGTGGAGTTATTATGAAATCGCCGAACGGAAACTGTTGGCGCATGACCGTTGATAATAGCGGACAGCCAGTATATACTCAAATTAGTTGTCCCAATTAAGATATGTTAGATGGGAGGTGTTTTAGAAGTGCCTTCCATCTTCAATTTTTACTGAAATAAAGTTTGATAATTCGAGGATTTACTGACAGCAATAATATTTTGAAAAGCTAATAATTCCATACGAACTGGAATGTATTCTTGAAGCGGCAAAACACCTTTAGGCAATAGTCGATAGAGATAGTAATTCGAAGCCAATAAGTCATAAAAGTCTTTAAAAAAGGTCTTACTGATCACATTCATTTCGTTAAATTCGATATGAATAATGTCAATACGTTGCTCTCCTAGGTATCTTCTTGCACCTTCTAGTACATTCAATTCGTTGCCTTCCGTATCTATTTTCAATAGATGAACTCGATCTATATCTTTCTTTTCTAAAAATTCATCTAAAGCAACTACATCTACCGTATGACTAATGGATGTTTTACCATGAATATCTTCAATTACATCTTGAAAAAGGCTAGCATGCGTTGATCCATCTTGTTCTTGGTAGTCAAATAGTTGTAACTCACCGTTTGTATCTGAAACACCTTTGTTGAATAGTTCAACATTAGCAAAGTTCTCCAGATTTTGACTTAGGCTTTTGAAAGTAGTTGGGTGAGGTTCAAAAACAAATATTTGTTGTTGAGGATTGACTTTTAAAAAGTCTAAGCTGTAGTTGCCTACATTTCCTCCAATATCTATAATCAACTGATTTTGAGCAGATTGACTCACTTTTTTAATAAAGAAATGCTCTCCGCTCAAATGAAAATTATATGAATTTAAGACGCCTAATCCTCTAATAGAGAGTTCAAAGAGTGTCTTATTCATCTTGTAGAAGAAAGGTCTCGCAAACAGTTGAGCATATAAGCGGTAGATTCTATCTAGCATTTCTGATTAGTTTAATAGCAGTTGCAGGTAACGTAATGAACGAGTTGGTGATAAGTCGACCAATTGCTCTAGTTTCTTTAAAGAAAAAGCAACTGATGTAAGCAGCCACTACCTGTGCACCTAGAGTAGCCGCCGCAGCACCAAATCCACCATATTTTGGTATCAATAAGACGTTCAGCGTAATATTGATCACAAAACCCATGACGATAGTATAAAAATATATTTTTATCAGATTTTCTGTCACTAAATAAGTTGATCGAGCTACACCAATGCTAGCAAACAATAATGCCCAAATTGTAATTACTAAAATACTACCTGTACCTAGATATTTTTCTTTGAAAAGTAATAGTACTACTTCTTCACCTAAAAAAGTTGTCGGAATAGCTATGGCAAAGGAAAAAAGAATCATGATGCTAAATAGCTTTTTTAGTTTATTCCAGTATAGCTCAAAACTTATGTCTTTAGCTTGAATAATGTTGGGAAGAGAAGAGCTTTGAATAATAGTAGGAATAAAATACCAAATTTCAGTCAGCTTTACAGCGGCACTGTACAATCCAGCTTCTTTGTCGGAATACAGTTGGGGCAACATGACTTGATCAATACGCATATAGGCAGCAACCATTATTCCTGAAAGGATAAGTGGATAACTATCTTTAAGTAGAGCTTTACTTACTATAGGATTCCATCGCCACCTCTGTATGTTTAGCCCTTGTGATTGATAAATAAAGAATAAAATTAAGCCACCTCCAATGACTTCTATTGCAGCAGCTAAAGCAAATGCAGTCAATCCTTTTCCAGTTAGCATGAAATAGATTTTCAAAGCACTACTGATGAGAAAGGCAGAGTTCGTTGCATAGACAATAAATTTGGAAGCTACTTTGGCTTCATAGTAGTAAGCGATTGATTGGAAGGCTTGAAAAATAAAGCTCAAACTAATAATCGCGATAAGCTGAAATGTGAGTGGGTCGTTTTGATATAGGAAGAAAGCAACAGAGACAGACAAACAGTAAGTGAATATTCCAGCTGCCATCATCATAAAGAAAGCACTACCTAAAATAGATTTTTCATTGGTTGGCTGTTTTACTAATTCGCGTACAACAATTGATTTTAGCCCTAAAGTGGCTAATGCTCCAAATAATACCGTAAATGCAAATGCTCCGTTAAAGACACCTAAACGATCAGGACCTAAATAGCGAATAAACCAAATACCTACGGTCAGGTTGACTACTTGACGCAGCACCTTATCAAAAAACAGCCACCCAATATTCCGCAGAATCTTTTGCAGTT
>CAYLPW010000290.1:0-4969 GCA_964385665.1 uncultured Saprospiraceae bacterium | reverse complement strand
GAAATATAACAGCAACGGAACACACTGATTTTTTATTAAGAATAGAAAACGATGAAACTGAAACTGAAATAATTCACATAAGGATTTGCACTCCTTCCTTTAAATAGTCCTCATTTCTATTCACGATCACCACGATTACTAGGTTGGCACACTGCTACACCTACACATACACAACATGAAATTTAAGAAGTCAAGCAATGGCGGTTGCTTGACACGGATCTACTATTGATAAAAAAAGACCCACTCATGGCGGTGAGTGAGCCTTCAAACAAATTTAAACTTAATTAAATCATGACGACGAAAGTAAGAAATGAATTTAACATTCCCATCCTAGGCGTTGTCCTAATGGTCATGTTATTTTTTGCCTCACCTCCTATACAGGCAAAATCAACGGTCGAAGCGAACGACCTAACAACACGTACACTTGAAGCATTAGTCACAGGAATGGTCACTTCTAGCGATGATGGCACTCCATTGATTGGTGTTTCTGTAGCCATAAAGGGGACAGCAACTGGGACTGTGACGGATTTAGAAGGGCGTTATTCGATTGAAGTGGAGTCAGATGACGTTCTAGTATTTAGCTACACAGGCTATCAGCTGGAAGAAGTTACAGTAGGCAATGCGACTACCTTAGATGTTATACTGAAAGAAGACATCAATCAGCTCAATGAAGTATTGGTGGTCGGTTATGGCACTCGGAAAAAATCACATGTCACAGGAGCTATCGCACAGGTAGATGGTGGTGATATTGCTGCTATTCAAGCCACTCGTGTGGATGATGCCTTGGCAGGTAAGTTGGCAGGTGTGTTGATTCAAAATCAAGATGGCGCGCCAGGGGCTGATCCAAAAATTCAGATTCGAGCAGCTTCTTCTATTTCTGGTGATTCCGATCCGTTGATTGTTGTTGATGGCTTCCCCATTTCTGGAAGTTTAGCGACGGTTAACCCAAATGATATTGAGAGTTTAGAGGTACTGAAAGATGCGGCTTCGGCAGCTATTTATGGTTCTCGAGGTGCAAATGGTGTTGTTTTAGTAACGACTAAGAAAGGAACGCCTGGAAAAGTTCGATTTAGCTATGATGCTTTCGTGAGTACCTCTAGCCGATATGTCAGCGATGTGGAGCAATTGAAAACAGCTGGCGAATGGGCAAACGAACTGGAAGCTGGCATTGCTGACGGTAGTTATGATGTTTCCGAAGTAGACCCGCGTTTGGTCGAGTATCGAATCAATGCCTATAGAAATTCACCAGACGTAGTGGCAGTAGAAGATTGGTTGTTCCAAAATGGCAATAACATGAGCCACAACTTTAGTATGAGTGGCGGCACAGAAGATGTCAATTACTTTGCTTCCGTTGGTTATATGGATGCAAAAGGTGTGGTACGCACACAAGGTTTTGAGCGATACAATGCGCGTTTGAATATTGACGCTAAATTAGGAGAGCGATTCAAAACTGGACTGAACTTCAACGGATTTTTGTCAGATAGAGATATTGTCGGTCACGATATGCGAGACTTGTTAAGAGCGTATAGCGTTCATCCGATTTACCACACAGAAGCGTCTATTGCGTTTGTTCAAGAGTTAGATCAACAGCGACAAGCATTGGCGGATTTGGGAGTATTGACCCCATCAGGTGGCAGTCAACTTTCCGATCCATTTGATGCTGGCTATCGAGGAGGCGACGCTCCTTTTAATAATAGTATTTATACGCTAGAACCTGGTATGACGGCGCAAGACTGGCATTATGGAAGAAACCGAAATGGTATTGGTGGATCAGGCGATGCTGGTCCTGCCACAAAATTAGACAACACCGATCGCTATCAAAAAACGCTATTTGGTAATGTAAGTTCTTACCTACAGTTTACGATTGCAGAAGGCTTAAACATCCGAACAGTTTTAGGTGCAGATACTAGAAGTACAGAAGATTTCTTCTCTAGAACATTGGAGTTTGACTCTAGAGGGCGCACCAATCAAACGGCATTAGATCAAACGAATATTCAAAGATCTTCCGTTTTAAGTGAAACGACTCTAAATTATACAAAGGTTTTAGGAAACCACGACATAGGAGCAGTAGCGGGATTAGAATTTCAGAACTTCTACATCGACGGAACTTCTCTAAATGGCACCAATGTGCCTTTTGGTCAACCACTCAATTTCGCACTATTAGATCCTGCTGATATCGCTGTTTCAGAGCGCGATGAGACGATTTCTAGAAGAAGTATTTTTGGACGAATCAACTACGCGTTCGACAATCGTTATTTATTATCCGTATCTGTCAGAAGAGATGGTGATTCTCGATTTGGTGCGAACAACCGATTTGAAGTGTTTCCAGCAGTTTCGGTAGGCTGGAATGTTCATAACGAGCCTTTTTACAACTCTGATTTCTTAAGTGACTTAAAACTACGATTGAGTGCTGGTTCATTAGGAACGACCTCCTTCTTAGGCTCTTACAGTTCATTGAGTTTGTTAAATCCTCAAGCTACCGTATTAGGAAACGGATTTTTAATCCCTTCCGATATTGCTAATCCAGACCTAACTTGGCAAACCAATACAGAAGTCAACTACGGAGTTAACTTCGGTTTTGCACAAAATCGAGTCCGATTGGGTGTGGATTATTACACGTCTGATATTGAAGATATTTTGATCAATCAGAGTGTATCGGAAGTATTAGGAACGACTTCGATAGTACTGAACTCTGGTGATGTCAGAAGCTCTGGTGTGGAGTTTGACTTTGGCGCAACACTAGTCAATAGTGGTGCTTTTCGCTGGAATGTAGGGGCTAATTTATCGACTGTCAACACAGAAATTACCGATTTGGGGGGCTTACAGGAATTGCCACAAACAATTTACGGACAGTCTGGTAGAGGACCTGTTTTCAGAAACTATGTAGGTGGAGAAATTGGTGAGATGTGGGGCTTGGAAACCAACGGCATGGTCGAAACAGAATTCATGGTGGATCCAACAAGAAATGTAGGGATCAGTAGTTCAGAATATTATGTTGTCGATCAAAATGGCGATGGTGTTATTGACAGAACCAGAACGGTAGAAGAAGGTGGTGATTTGGTCAAAATAGGACAGAATACACCAGATTTTTATTGGGGATTAAGTAGCCAAGTGAGCTACAAAGATTTTGACTTATCCCTACAAGTACAAGGCGCACAAGGAGGCGATGTCTTCAATATTGATGAAATCTACTGGCGTTCAGAATTCGGCGGGCGACTACGCTCTAGCTTCGATAGCGAAGGCGATGGCATTGCTGACCACAATGGACAGTTTTATACGCAATCCAGAAATCAATTGGATGCCCAAGTACAAGATGCCTCTTATGTTGCTTTGAGAAACCTAACGCTAGGTTACACACTTGATCCAAATGTATTGAGCCGAGCAAGCTTAGGTTCTGTCCGCTTGTATGTTGCTGCTACGAATTTATTTTACTTAATGGCAGATGATTATACCTCACTGAACCCAGAAGGTGTAGAGACAACGAATGGTGGCTATCTAGGACCAACCACTTACGGTGTACAAGTAGGTGCAAGTCCAGTAGTGAGAAGTTTCACGTTTGGTCTAAATATTGGCTTCTAAATAAAAGTATTGACCATTCCGCTGGAGTTCTAATGCTACTCTAGCTTCCAAGGGGTCATACCAACCCCTTGGATCATAAATAACAAAACAATGAAAATAATATATATCCTACTAGGCGCAACGCTATTGTTGACCGCCTGCGACAATGATTTGGATCAATTTCCGACCAATATCGCCAGTTCAGCATCCTTGACTGATTACGAAGGCGTGTTAAACGCGGCTTATTTTTATCAGCATGGATCGGTTACACCCATGGCAGTTATGGGCGACTTCAGAGCAGATAATGCGATCATGGACGAAGCTCCGTACGATGAGTTTGATCAATTCGATCCTGACCTGACTGCTATGGAAGATCAATTTTTTGGTCCTTTTTATACAGCTCTGTACAAGTCAATTTTAAGTGCTAATAACGTCATTGAAAACTCGACGAATCAAACACAAGTGGGGGAAGCAAAGTTCTTACGCGCTTTATCGTACTTCAAACTCGTGCGCGTATTCGGTGCTGTTCCAGTTAATTTATCGGCGACACCAAGTACCACTGATGAGTCTATACTAGCGCGGCAGCCAGTCGCTGATGTGTACAACAATGTTATTATTCCTGATCTGAATGATGCTATAGCAGCCTTAAGTACAAGCGTTAGAAATGGAAGAGCTTCCCGATATGCTGCTCAAGGGCTTTTAGGAAAAGTCTATGTGCAAATAGGTGATTTTGGTAAAGCAGAATCGCCACTCGAAGCTGTTGTGAATGGAGCTGCTAGTGCAGGAATTATGTTACAAGAAAACTATGCTGATATTTTCGGTGTAGAGAATGATTTAAACTCGGAAATCCTTTTTGCCACTCAAGTATCAAGTTCTATCACGGATGAATATGCAGATTCTGAATTTTGGTCTTGGTATGGTGGATTAGATACTAAATCCTTACAGCCATTAGACCCAGATTTAATTGCTGCTTTTGATGCTAGTCCTGGCGACTTACGACGAGAGGTAAACATCGACACTATGTTAATGGCATCTACCAAGTATCCACAAACTGGCGGTCCAGATCACGATTGGATCGAATTGCGATTGGGAGACATCATTCTACTGTATGCAGAGACCTTGAATGAAAACGGCAACACTTCGGCAGCATTGACAGAACTCAACAAGATCAGAAACCGAGCAGGTTTGGAAGATTCAACTGCTAGTTCACAAGATGAAGTTCGACAAGCGATTTATGACGAACGCAGATTAGAATTGGCGTTTGAAGGACAGCGTTGGTTTGATTTAGTCAGAACAAATACTGTAGATGAAGAAATGGGACAAACCATCAATCCAAACTATTACATTTTTCCAATTCCAGTGTCGGAAATATTGGTCAGCGATGTGATTACGCAGAATGCAGGTTATTAAG
>CAYLPW010000289.1:0-5047 GCA_964385665.1 uncultured Saprospiraceae bacterium | reverse complement strand
GGGAGTTCACGAGGTTTGAAAATCACATCTTGCAGAATAGCAAAGCCATCAGTACTTTCAGCTTTCCCTTCGATCTGGTGCGTTCCCCAATCGAGTCGAGTACGCAGTTCGATGCCATTCGATAACTGCTTCGCAAAATGGAGGCGCGCTTGAATTAAGTCGATAGCTGCCAGTTGATCTATGTTGGTTACATTGTCGGGAAAGTTCTGTAATTTGACTTCTTGTCGCGCTTGCAGGTAGATTTCCCAATCTCGCTTTTTGTAGTACCGCAAGCGCATCCGCCAATCGTAGCCATGAGAAGGCGCGTCGCTCCGAAAGCGTAGCCAATCGTGCCGATACACATCAAAATAGCCGCTCCATTCCCATCGAAAAGCTGGACGAACGATCATACCTAGATAGATGCCTTCTTCATTATTGACACGCGTACTTTCTCCGAAGCCATTGGCTTGTAATGCGTTGTAATCTTTCTGATAATTTCGGTAGAGTATGGATAAGTCTATCTTTCGATCTAGTGCGATGAGTGCGCCGTTGAGGGTTGCCCAAGCTCCATTCGCATCGCGTGCGGTTTCGCCGAAGAAGTTGACGTTTTTATAAATATAGGCGTAGTCTAAACTCAGATTATAGCCTTCGCTGCCTCGAAAAAAGAAGCGATTGTAAGGAATAGCACGTGGCTGAAGGGGTTGGTCAAAGCGATCATATACGCCGTTGAGTGCGATATGTCCATGGTCGGTTTCATATCGGATACTAGCTCCTGCATTGAGTTGTTGAATGGTGTTGCGCTTGTCGATTTCGTTTTGATTTCTGTGAAACCCAATATTTAGTAAGGAACTAAAACCGCCTAGTTCTTCTTGTAGTCCGTTAGTGGTGTCGCGTGTAATGAGTGTGCCATCAGTGCGTTGTAGAGAAGCAAAAACAGTAGTCTGTATGTTTGGTGTTAGTTGTAAAGTTGTCCCAATACCCCGCAAGAAGCCAGCTTCTGTCACTGAACTATACGGACGAAGGGCAGCACCACCTTTTTTGATGTCCATGACCAAATTGCTTTTTCCATAGCCAAAGCCGCTATTCAGAATCAGTCCTTGCCCAAAAGTTGCCGAAAAGTCACCCAGCGCAACTGCTCGAATGGTCTTGTTATAATTTTTTAGATAAGCATGAGCGGAATAAAAGTCAAAGCCGTAGTTGTCGCGCCCAAAAGCTTCGCCAGCATCTTTTTCTGCGGTGATGCCATATTGAAAGCGATTTTCGTAGTTGTGCTTGTAGCGAACGTAGAGTCGATTAGGGTCACCAACGAACCGTCGATCCGGTTCTAGTTCTTCGCTAAATCCTTCGGGCAGTTGCAGTTGTCGCTGTAGACGAAGGTAAAGGCGATTTTGTCCGTTCGCTAACATTTCACTTATTGGAACTCGGTAGTCGTCTACATCTGATCGCAACGTTACGTAGGGGAGGAGTTGCTGAATCGTCGCTGCATCGAATCCAGCGATAGCTTGCAGTTCGTAGCGGGCGAGTAAATCGCCCGCTTGTTCTCGATGTCTCAGTAAATTATTGATTTGAATGTCAGAGAGGAGTTGGAGGTTTTGGAGGTCTTCACGCGTTGCTCGGTTGAGTGCAATAGGATGATCTTTGTAATAGGCTAGATTTTCATAGATGGTATTAAAGTCGAATTCGCCTTCTTCCCCACCTACATTTTGGAGGAGGTCTTCTAGTAGTATTTGGCTATCATCGGGTACAATAGATAAGCTATCATTTTGAGCAGTGATAGCACACGTCAGCAAATTACCTATTACCGATATGGTGAGTATTCGACGAAAAAGTGTGCTAATTTGATAATCCAACGAAGAAAAAATTAAAAAAAGATAAAAAATTAATCATTTAATACTAACCTAATGTAACCTAATAGAATCATATTTTCACTAAAAAGAATTTGTGAAAGTCCAGTTGTGAAAGAATATTATATTGTTTCGATAATACAAACAAATAGAAGATGTATTTTTTGACAATTGAATTCATTTGACAATAATCTTCTTTAGTTTGCAGGAGTAACAAAATTATCTAAATTTACCGCATCAAATACAATCAATTACTACATATTTAACTTCAAAAGTACATCAAGTTACCGAGAAGAACACCCAATAGTAGAAAATTACAATAGCGTATATTCTCTTCGCTCTAGCCAATCCAAATTGTACGCTAATTTCAATTAATAGATACAATACCTGTTGCAGGTCTTGCATGGTCTAAAATGACCTGCTAAGCCGATATTTCTATTTGGGTCAAAGTCGCCTGTTTGTTTCTGTACCGACCTTGATCTAGCTTGCTATTTGTCAAACTCTAAACTTCATTTAATGAGCGAAGCAGTTACTATCACACAAGAACAATTCGACGAACTGATGGCAGTCGTTGATACTGCTCAAAACGGCTTATTCACAGCGAACAATACCTGGATGCTAGTCGCAACGGCAATGGTATTCATCATGCATTTGGGTTTTTCAGCTGTTGAATCAGGATTTGTGCGGCAGAAGAATGTCGTCAACATCCTATTCAAAAATGCGATGATTATCTCTATTGGCTTACTCACCTATTATATTATTGGTTGGGGGATCATGTATCCTGGCGATACAGGAAATGGTGTATTTGCCTTGCCTACTTTATTTGCTAATCCAGGGGAAGAGGGTCAAACTATTGCGTATACAGAGGGCGCATACACGTACTGGACTGATTTCATCTTTCAAGCGATGTTTGCAGCAACAGCCGCGACGATTGTGTCAGGTGCCGTTGCCGAGCGGATCAAGATTGGTTCTTTCTTATTATTTGCGACTTTATTAGTAGCGATCAGTTATCCTATTACAGGTATGTGGAAATGGGGTGGTGGCTGGCTCGATCAACTGGGTTTTTATGACTTTGCAGGTTCTACCTTAGTACATGCTTGTGGAGGTGCAGCTGCTCTAGTTATGGCGTTCCTACTCGGTCCGCGTAAAGACAAATATACATTGACTGGAGCGATCAAACCGATTCCAGGACATAGTATGCCGTTGGCAGCGGTAGGTGTTTTCTTGCTTTGGTTCGGCTGGTATGGTTTCAATGGTGGTTCAGTGCTTTCCGCCGATCCTAACTTAGTTTCCTTAGTATTTGTGACTACTTCCTTAGCAGCAGCAGCTGGTGCCATCGGAGCGTTCATTGTTTCTTCTACTGTTTACAAAGCCTTGGATTTATCTATGGTTTTGAATGGAATACTTGGTGGATTAGTCGGTATTACGGCTGGGGCGGATGTCATTCCAGTACCTATGGCGATTTTGGTGGGACTGATTGCTGGAGCAATTATTCCACTATCTGTAGTCATGTTTGATAAAATTAAAATTGATGATCCAGTAGGGGCGACTTCTGTCCACTTAGTGTGTGGTCTTTGGGGGACCTTAGCGGTCGGTATTTTTGGAGTAGGCGAATTTAGTTTTGTTACTCAGCTCATCGGTGCACTATCTGTCATTGCTTTCACCATGATTTTTGCTTTTATCGTCGGTTACGCCATCAAGGCAACAATAGGATTACGTGTGAGTGAAGAGGAAGAAGAAGAAGGTTTAGATATTGGAGAACACGGTATGAATGCGTACGCTTAGGAGAGTGTGAGAGTGTGAGAGTGTGAGAGTGTGAGAGTGTGAGAACTTCTAATTGTCTCATTTTCTCACTCTCTAATTGTCTCCATATAAGATATAGTTTGTCCGTACCTACGGACGTGCTTCGTTGTGAATGGTGTGGTGGCAAAGTTTGCAGAAGCTGTTGCTATCGCACTTTTGACAGCGGATGCGTAGAGATAGTTTTTCAATAATCATTGCTTACACGCCTTTTGGCAAGTGTAATATTTACATCTCTGCATTTAATAAATACTTTAGTTAAAAGGTCAACAACTGTTAGTGATTACCTCACTAATGAAGTCAATGTATACATTTTGTTTTTGCCTATCGATAGTCATTTTGTTTCTGGTGAAAGATAGCACGACTTGCTTGAGTAAGTTGCTTGCTCTTCTGCCTAATTATCTAAATTTTAAATAAATCTGATATTATTATGAAAAATAAATTAACTAGAATAGTGGTATGCTGTTTAGCTAGTATCCTGCTGATATTGGCATCTACTGATACAGCTACGGCACAAGAAGAAGGAGAGAACTTTAGCTTTGCTGTTAGCTTGAATTCCGATCAATTTTTTGGTTTTTATCCCTTTTTTCAAGGTGCTTACAGCGTCAGCGACAATGTAGATTTTACCTTTTACGGTATTTTTTGGTCGGGTGGCACTGGAGGTGCTTGGGGCAATTGGACAGAGTTTGGAGTGGGGGCTAACTTTGCTGCAGGTGACGGACTGAGCATCAATCCACAACTAGGCGTTCTGGGGGGCAATCTCTTATCATCGGGTACGGGCGGACCTGCTGTCTTCTTTGATGGTCTTGTTCCTAATTTGACCATTGGTTTAGATAAAGAAAAAGTAGAAGGACAAATTTATGCTGGCTTTTACGCACCTGCACGCGACGAGGCGAATGAAGCAGGAACTACCTTGTCGTATCTGCATTATTGGATCAATGGAGGCTATAAAATTTCTTCTTTGATCTCTGCGGGTTTACACTTTGAACATTTAATAAATACTGGTGGCTCGAAGGTGGAGGAAGCAGTTGATGTTTATCAATGGTTTGGTCCTTACATTCAGTTTACAAAGCCAGGTGGAGGACCCTATGCTCGACTATCCGCAGGAGGTGATCTAGTAGAAGGGAATGATTCCTTTTTTAAGCTGACTGCTGGATTTGATTTTTAGCCATTACTACATATTTCATCTTGACGTATAGCCTATACTCAATAACAAATGAACCAAGGTTCGTATAACCCCATTTTTTACGACTTTAAAAATATAAGTGTAAGCAATGACTTTAGTAATTTAGCGGATTTTTAAATACTTCTGCTGACTTTGATAGTATATCAATAAACGAAGCACGTCAATCTTTTAAAAAAATTTAACCATGTCTAAAGTAAAATTAGAGTACATCTGGCTGGACGGGTACAAACCGATGCAG
>CAYLPW010000288.1:0-5103 GCA_964385665.1 uncultured Saprospiraceae bacterium | reverse complement strand
TGGCGACAAGATCTACTTTGAGGAGGTATTAGCTGCTTCGGTAGATGCGGTCACCAAAGATTATTGGGAAGAATATATCATTTTGGACAGTGAGGAGGGGAATGAATGAGAGAGCTAGAGTCCGAGACTATCGAATTGCTTTATAGTTCAGTAATGTTATCAGCTACTATTGACAAAAAAGCCAGCATGAGCTTAGCCATACTGGTTTTCCACAAAATCATCTAAAATATTAGTGAGAGTAGCTACAGTTATTCTTCAAATTGCTCTCTCATGTCCAGTAGCTCTGCATTTTTGCTCTTCGTGATACTTGCTGCTTGCACGTGTTTTCTGGCAGCATTCACTTTTCCTTGTTGTAATAAAATGGAAGCCATCAACTGATTCACATCAATATTTTTAGGTCGCTTTTCGTATTCTTTGTGCGCATATTCCATTGCTTTGTCGTAGTCTTCTAGTAGGTCTTTGTAGATCGCCGCGTATTCCAAATTCATATTGTGTCCATGTACGACATCGTCTTCTAGCATCGGGAATATCTCGTCTACCATTGCTTGCATGTTGTCGTCTTGACCAATCGCTTTATACAAATGTGCTAGCTGCTCGTAAAAGCCCACTTCTGGAATGATGGCTTTTGCTTCATGCAGCAAAGTCTCTGCTTTTTCATAGTTTTTTCGTTCCATTTCCACGTCCGCCAGTGCCGCAATCGCAAATGGATAATCTGGGCGTTCTTGCAGAATGATTTGGTACTGTAGCTCCGCTTTGTCTAGCTCGCCGTAGTTTTTGTACAGATCGCCTAGCGTCAGTCTCGCCCAAGCTGTCGGCTCTACACCTGGCGCACCAGCTTCTACTGCCATTTGCATCGCTTCGATAGCTCCTTCTACTTGACCGTGTATTTCTCGCAAATAGGACACTCTAGAATAAGAGCGCAAATCTGGACGAATAGAGACCATTTTGTCTGCTGAAGCCACTGCTTTTTCATAGTCGCCTAGTTCTACATAAGCGTCTACTAGCGCACCGTAGATTTGTGCATTGTAGGGGTTGAGCGCGACTGCCATTTGCGCTGTTTTTAGGGCATCTTGAAATTCGTGTTGGGACAGTTGTACGCTGGCTCTGATCGCCAACGTCATGAACTTTATGTTTTGGTCAGTTGGCTTTAGTGCTAAAATTTCGTCGGTCATTTTCAGCGCAGACGGATAGTAGTGTCCGTGTTCACCAGTGATTCTAGCTTCTTGGACGAATAGTTGCGCTAATTCCAGCCTGGCTGCTAGATTGTCTTTATCGGTGGTGAGTGTTTGTTTGTTTTTGCTGTAATAGTTTTGTACCGTTTCCCATTCCTTTCCGTTTTGAATGGCGTCTGGACGCTGCAACAGCTCAGGGATAGCTGTTTCCTGAATTTCTGTAGTCGCTGAAGCTTTAGCGGTTTGAATATCAGTATTGGAGTCGCTACAAGCGGATGCTAAAAGTAAGGTAGAGAAGAAAAATATATACTTGAACATTTGCATAATGATGAGTTGATTTAAAAAGATTTAGCACTTGATAAAATAATGTAATCATCTGATTATCAAGTGCTAAATGCTAGAAATTACTTCGTTTTCACAATTTTCAAAATCTGCTGACCAGCAGCATCTCCTGTCGTTGCTCTTGCAAAATAGACGCCTGATGGTAATTGAGCAGCATTCCACTGTACTTCGTGGACACCTGCTGTTTGCGTCTCGTTGATAAGCGACGTCACTAATCGTCCACTTTGATCGAAGATGTCGATATTGATATTTGTTTCATCATCCAAGGTGTAGCGAATCGTCGTTTGTGTCCGCACTGGATTCGGGTAATTCGTCATTAGAACATCACCGATACTGACCGTGGATAATCCTAGCGAACTAGCAGGAATTGTAGAGACGCGCTGTGCCATCATTTGATCGACGATCTCGCCGCTACATTTGCCAGTACCACTCCAAGGACGCTGTACATACGGGAAGAAGTTCAAGAAAGTGGTATCGTTAGTCTCCACGCCAGTCGTGTACGTCAATACATTCAACAAGTCTTCTGTCACTGGACTTTCGCTCGTCGCAGGATCGTAATCATCGTACCACAAACCGACTGCTGCCAATACGACACCACCGACTGCTTGTAACTCAATTCGAGTCACATCATCTTCTAGGCGACGACCATTCGGGAAGCCATCCATATTTGGAATAAACTCTAGGTCAGTTGTGCCATTGAATCGAGGGTCGGTCAATCCTAAAACAGCCGCTTGAATCAGTCCCAATGAGCTAAAGTCATCCGAATTTCGATTGGTGATGGGAACTGCCATATTCAAACGCAACATATCGCCACCGTTGGGCAAGAAGTTGTTGATGAACGGTTTACCCATCGCTAGTGGATTGCCCCCTTTTCCAGTTGCTAACTGATAAGGAATGACATTGGGAACACCAGTATGAAAGATTGGCCATAAATCGACCGAACGTGGTTGTCCAGCACCTGGCAATAACAGTGTACCAAATACCGCATCATCCAAAGCTGTTCCAGCGACTGCATCCGACCCTTTCAATGCGAAAAGTCCGTCTGCGCCATTCGTGAAGTCAAACGCGCCTAAAGAGTTCGTTTGAATGCGCAAAGGTGCGAAAGCAGGTACTGCCCCTCCAAACTGATCGTCGTCCATGTACAATGCCAATTCGGGATTGTAGAAAAATGGATCGAGTACTGTATCCGTAATTTCATCGTAAGGCGTGATCGCGTTCCAATAGTCTTTTTGACCGATTGGAATAACGGCTTCATTTGTCAATGGCATCCCTAGACGAGACACTTGTACCCATTCACCAGAGTACGACTCCTGACCAGCAGAGAGCGTACGAATTTGCTGACGGCTAGCCGACGCCCAAACACCGATGACATAATCCGAATCTAAGATGTTGCGTGGTTGAGCTGGTGCGCCCGCTTTCTTCAAAAAGTCAATTGGAATCTGCATCGAAATAACGCTGACATTCTTGCAAGCCAGTCCATCTACTGGCACACCATTCTGACGAGGCGAATCCCCTAAATCGAAAATACCACCTAGGTCAACAAAGAACGGATCATCCGCAGTTCCTACCCAAATGCGCTCATTGTCTCGTAGAAAACGAACTTCTTTACGAGCAATTTCATCATAGCTAGACAGTCCTAAACCTACTTCAGACTCGATAGAACGGGGGCCAATATTTGGAGGCGTTACGCGACCGTTTTGAAGAATATTCGTGAACGTCGCGCCACCATCCATACTCCGCTCGATGATGTAGGTTGTTTTATTGTTCTCTGCACCCAAACGAATAGAGAAAAACGTGGTCGGGTCTTCGTTGACAATGTCAAAGGTGAACCGATAAATGATTTCATCGCCAGGAATAGATGCATCGTTGTCGATGTGAATCTCGTAGCGTACATTTTTTCCAAATGAATAATAGTTCGGTCCGCCTTGTGGCAACTGAAAAGGTACGTAGGTCGCTACAATCGTTACAAAGTCAGGATTCTCAGGACTTCGGAAGGCGTACAAATCGACGTTGTCCGCTAGCGGATCGTCCGAAATTAATGGTGCTTCCCGATGACTGGAAGCCATCGCGCTGCCTAGCATACCAAAGAGCAGCAGGGCGACCGTAAAATATTGAAAGACTAATTTTTTCATTGTTTTTATTTTGTATGGATAGAGGAATGTGTTTGTCTAATTCTCACCTATCCTATCTTTTTCTGATAAAGTATTATGCAATTGACGAAAAGAAAATTAGACGAAAAAATGGACGTGATAAGTGGTTGACTATCAGTTAGATAGTCTATGATCTAATGTGTCAATTACTGCGCCGTATGGTCGACTGCTGTTCCTCTCCACGGCATGGCTACGTAAGGAAAAGAGGTACGGAATTCCGCATCATTCTTTTCGACACCAGTGCTATACGTCAATACATCTAGCAAGTCTTGCGTTACAGGACTTTCGCCAGTCGTCGGATCATAATCATCGTACCACAACCCAATAGCTGCCAACACGACACCGCCTACTGCTTGCAGTTCGATTCGAGTTACATCATCTTCTAGACGACGACCATTCGGGAAGCCATCCATATTTGGAATGAATTCCACATCGGTAGAACCATTAAATCGAGCATCCGTCAAACCGAGAACAGCCGCTTGGATGAGTCCTAATGAGCTAAAGTCAGCACTATTTCTATCGGTAACAGGTACTGCCATATTCAGGCGCAACATATCACCACCATTTGGTAGGAAGTTGTTGATGAATGGTTTGCCCATCGCTAATGGATTGCCTTCTTTTCCTGTTGCTAACTGATAAGGAATCACGTTAGGAACACCTGTGTGAAAGATTGGCCACAAGTCGACAGAACGGGGTTGTCCAGCACCTGGCAATAATAGTGTACCAAATACCGCATCATCCAACGCTGTTCCTGCTAATGCATCAGCACCTTTTAAGACAAAAAGTCCATCTGCGCCATTCGTAAAGTCAAATGCACCCAACGAATTTTCTTGAATACGCAAAGGCGAGAACGCTGGCACAGCTGCACCAAACTGATCGTCATCCATGTACA
The DNA here is from genome assembly GCA_964385665.1 of uncultured Saprospiraceae bacterium. GTDB lineage: Bacteria > Bacteroidota > Bacteroidia > Chitinophagales > Saprospiraceae > JAAUTG01. The sequence goes on along the minus strand of CAYLPW010000288.1, from coordinate 547 downwards.
AGGCTAATTCTGGGTTGTAGAAAAATGGATCAAGTACGGTGTCTGTAATTTCGTCGTAAGGCGTGATCGAGTTCCAGTAATCTTTTTGACCAATCGGAATCACCACCTCATTCGTCAATGGCATACCGATGCGAGACACCTGAATCCAATCGCCTGACTCGTCCGCTGCACTGCCATCTGTACTCAATACTTTGGTCGCTCTACGACTAGCCGATGCCCAAACACCAATGACATAGTCTGCATCCAAAATACTACTCGGTGTATCCGAAGCACCCTCTTTCAGTAGTGTACTAATGGGAACTTGAATAGCAATACTGTTGACATTAAATTTAGCTAAACCATCTCTGCTTGGTCCATTCTGACGAGGTGCATTCCCTAGATCGAATATGCCCCCTAAATCCACATAAAAAGGATCGTCCACCGGTCCGCAGAAAATCATTTCACCTGTAGTAGATCGAGTAACTGCCCTCTCAAAAAGATTCTCGTAGGTATTATTCAAACCCACTGCAGATTCGATGGAACGTGCACCGATATTATAAGGAGGCAC
>CAYLPW010000287.1:0-5166 GCA_964385665.1 uncultured Saprospiraceae bacterium | reverse complement strand
AAAAACCCGATTGGGAGTCGGATGTATTGGTAAAAAAAAATTGAGTTCCAGTCAATTCTATGCAATAGCCCGTCTTCCCCTTTGGCATTTTAGAACTGCGTTCTTATCTTTGATTTTATACAGGTAAAGCATATCTTTTATGTGGTATATCTGTTATTATTCTACCAAAACGGATACTTCGTTTTTTGTAAAACAAAATCAAATATGAGTAACAATAACGGAAATCACACCTCCACTGACGCTAAAACAGGCAAAGTCTGGGATGTAAATGATTCCAGCCGAAAATGCCCATTCTTAAGTGGCAGCATGAAAAAAACTGGTGGTAATGGCACTAACAATAAAGACTGGTGGCCGAATCAGTTGAATATGAATATGCTACGTCAGCATTCGTCGCTATCCAATCCAATGGGCGAGTTCGACTATGCAGAAGCGTTTCAATCAGTCGACCTAAAAGCCTTGAAGCAGGATTTGTATGACTTGATGACGGACTCACAAGACTGGTGGCCAGCCGATTATGGGCACTATGGGCCGTTCTTCATTCGGATGGCGTGGCACAGTGCAGGTACGTACCGAATTCAAGATGGACGCGGTGGCTCAGGTTCTGGCGCACAGCGATTTGCACCATTAAATAGTTGGCCAGATAACGCTAATTTAGATAAAGCGCGTCTACTACTTTGGCCGATCAAAAAGAAATATGGTAAGAATGTCTCTTGGGCAGATTTGATGATCTTAGCAGGCAACTGCGCGTTGGAGTCCATGGGCTTTGAGACTTTTGGATTTGCTGGTGGACGTGAAGATATGTGGGAGCCAGAGCAAGATATTTATTGGGGGTCTGAGAAAGAATGGTTGGGCGATGAACGCTACACAGGTGACCGCGAGTTAGAAAATCCACTGGCAGCCGTCCAAATGGGGCTGATCTACGTCAATCCAGAAGGACCAAATGGCAATCCTGATCCTTTAGCTTCGGCACGCGACATCCGCGAGACCTTCGGGCGCATGGCCATGAATGATTACGAAACAGTTGCTTTGATTGCAGGTGGACACACCTTTGGGAAAACACATGGAGCAGCTGATCCTAGCAAATACGTAGCGGCAGAGCCAGCTGGCGCGACCATAGCAGAGCAAAGTACAGGTTGGAAAAATACCTTTGGCGCAGGACACGGTGCAGACACAATTACGAGTGGATTGGAAGGCGCGTGGACAACGACACCGACCAAATGGAGTCACGACTATTTCACACACTTATTTGAGTACGAGTGGGAGTTGACGACTAGTCCAGCTGGTGCACATCAATGGAAGCCTAAATTTGGGGAAGGCGAAGGCTTGATTCCTGATGCACACGATCCAGAAAAAACACATGCACCATTCATGTTGACGTCGGACTTGGCACTGCGCGTTGATCCTGACTATGAAAAAATATCGCGTCACTTCTACGAAAACCCAGATGAGTTTGCAGATGCATTTGCTCGTGCTTGGTACAAACTGACGCATCGTGACATGGGACCAGTCGAACGCTTTTTAGGATCAGAAGTGCCTGAAGAAGAGTTGATTTGGCAGGATCCAATTCCAGCCGTCGATCATGAGTTAGTAGATGCGAGTGATATTGCTGATTTGAAAGCGAAACTATTAGCTACGGATCTGACGATTTCTGAATTAGTCTTCACGGCTTGGTCATCAGCTTCTACTTATCGCGATTCGGATAAGCGTGGCGGAGCGAATGGAGCGCGTATTCGTTTAGCTCCTCAAAATAGCTGGGAAGTCAACAATCCAAAGCAACTCACTAAAGTACTAGATGTGCTTTTAGGCGTTCAGCATGACTTCAATGCAGCTCAAAGTGGTGGCAAGAAAGTCTCTTTGGCAGATTTGATCGTACTAGGGGGTTGTGCAGCAGTAGAACAAGCAGCGAAAAACGCTGGTTACCATATCGAAGTACCATTCACACCAGGTCGTATGGATGCTACTGAAGAGCAAACAGATGCGTATTCTTTCGAGGCGTTAGAGCCAATGGCAGATGGTTTCCGCAACTATGTGGGCGGTAACTTGAAAACATCGCCCGAAGAAATGTTGATCGACCGAGCGCAACTATTGACCTTGACTGCTCCTGAGTTGACTGTTCTGATCGGTGGATTACGTGTATTGAATACCAACTACGATGGTTCGAGTCATGGCGTATTTACAGATAAAAAAGAGACATTATCCAATGACTTCTTTGTCAATCTATTGGACTTAGGAACGACCTGGCAAGCGATGTCCGATGACGAAGAGATTTTTTATGGACGCGATCGCCGAACGGGGGAGATGAACGGAACTGGTACACGCGTTGATTTGATCTTTGGGTCTAATTCAGAGCTACGTGCGTTGGCAGAAGTTTATGCTTGCGATGACGCGAAAGAACGTTTTGTGAAAGACTTCGTGAAAACGTGGGATAAAGTAATGAATCTAGATCGCTTTGATTTAGGTAAGCAGAATAACTATTAGCAATAGTCAGTTCTTGATATAAAAAAGGCGATTTGCTCTGGCGGATCGCCTTTTTTTGTTAAAATTTTATCAGCCACCTTTCAGACTTATCTCCTGATTTTCCGATTTCCTTCCAACAATATATTATTTACCTTTGCCCGCTTCTTTTTAGCAAAACGCAAACCGTTTTCATTAAAACTCTAAAGAAAAAGCGTATGCCATCTATTTCTAACAGAGGACAGCAAGTCCCTTTGTCGCCATTTCGGAAGCTTATTCCGTATGCAGATGCAGCAAAACAAAAAGGAACAAAAGTCTATCACCTCAACATCGGGCAGCCTGATATTTTGACGCCACCAAAGGCAATGCAAGCTTTGCAGGAAACGCCAATTGACATACTCGCCTATAGTCCAGCCATCGGTATAGACAGCTATCGCAATGCACTAGTCGACTACTATCGAAGCTTTGATATGCAGGTGAAGAGAGAGGAAGTGATCGTCACTACGGGCGCATCGGAAGCATTGCAATTTCTGATGTATGCGTGCTTCAACAGGGGAGAGGCAATCGTTATTCCAGAGCCTTTTTATGCGAATTACAACGGTTTTGCTCAAATAGCTGACGTCAATATTCAACCGATTACCTGCCAGATTGAGGACGGTTTTCAATTGCCGAGCATCGCCGACTTCGAGCGTACGATTACGCCACAGACGAAAGCTATTTTTATCACTAACCCAAACAATCCAACTGGTTGCTTTTACAGTCGAGAAGTGTTAGAGCAATTAGGACAGTTAGTAAAAGAATATGATTTGTATTTGATTGCCGATGAAGTGTATCGAGAATTTTGTTATGATGGACAAGAATTTTGTTCTATTCTGAATTTAGAAGGACTGGAAGAGCATGCAATTGTCGTCGATTCGGTGTCCAAACGATATAGTGCTTGCGGAGCGCGAGTCGGAGCGATTGTGACGCGCAATCAAAATCTAGTAACAGCAATTACCAAGTATGCGAAGCTGCGCCTAAGCCCTCCAGGTCTAGGACAAATTTTGGCGGAGCAAATGATCGTACATTCGGGTGACTATATTGCAGAGGTCAAAACAGAGTACGACCGACGCCGACAAGTGATCTTTAATCGCTTGCAACGCATGAAAAACGTAACGAGCTATCTACCAGGTGGCGCGTTCTATTGTTTCGCTAAATTTCCCGTCGAAAGTGCCGAGCATTTTTGTCAGTGGCTACTCACCGATTTTGAATACAAAGGCAGCACGGTGATGTTATCGCCAGGTAGTGGATTTTATGCGACGCCAGACTTAGGAGAGCGAGAAGTACGCATTGCTTATGTACTGAACGAAGAAAAGCTAGAAGCAGCGATGGACTGTCTGGAACAAGCTTTAGTGGTCTATCCGCACAAAATCGACCAGCATCATTCTTCACTAATTACGCAAGCGTCATGAATATTTTCAATGATTTTGAGCATATCGAAAGCCATGAATACATCAAAGGTTTTCATGGTCAAATGCTACATTTGAATGGCTTTACCTTCGCCCGTTGGCGCATCGAAGCAGGCAGTGAGTTGCCAGAACACGCACACGTTCACGAGCAATTGTCTTACGTATTGGAAGGAGAATTTGAAATGACCGTCAACGGCGAAACACAAATTTGTCGAGCAGGTGGAACGGTCAGCATTCCGTCGCAAGTGGAGCATTCGGGACGAGCATTGAGCGATTGTGTATTGATAGATGTGTTTCAACCTGTACGAGAGGATTATAAAGAAAGATATTAGACGATAGACCTGCCTGACTGTCGTATATGGCAGGCAGGTATTAGATTTTAGACTTCCACCTATGCAAATTATCACTACGCTATCTGAACTTCGACACTGGCAGGCGAAACAGCGAGATAAAACAATTGGATTTGTTCCCACGATGGGCGCATTGCACGAAGGGCATCTAGAGTTAATTGAAACGTCTATGCAGCAAAACGAGGTTACTATTTGCAGCATCTTTGTCAATCCTACTCAATTTAATGACAAAAAAGACCTAGAAAAATATCCGCGTACGCTGGAAGCTGATATAGCACTACTCAAAAGTAGAGGCACAACTGCTGTTTTCGCACCAACGGAAGACGTAATTTATCCTTCCGAGGGGTTTGATGTCCCTGCATTTGAATTGTCGAAACTAACGACTGTGTTAGAAGGTGCTTATCGTCCTGGACATTTTGACGGAGTCGTTCAAGTAGTTTATCGACTGCTTGATTTGGTGCGCCCCGATAAGTTGTACATGGGGTTTAAAGACTATCAGCAACAAGCCATCATCGCGGAAATGTTGCAACAGTGGCAAGCACCTATTGAACTCGTTCCTGTTCCTATCGTTCGAGAAGCAGATGGTTTGGCTATGAGTTCTCGCAACCGTAGATTGACCGAACAACAGCGACAACTTGCGCCTATTCTACATCAAGTTTTACAGCAAGCCAAAGCTGACTGGCAACAGCAATATCCACCTATCTATATTCAAAACCAAGCGATTGGAGAGTTACAAAGCAATGGTTTTCAAGTCGATTATTTTGAAATTGTCGATGCTACAACTTTAGAAAGTCTTCGAGTGTTTGAGGAATCGGCTGAGGTGATCGCGTGTGTAGCTGCCTATCTAGGGGAGATTCGATTGATTGACAATTTGAAGTTTTAGGTAATTATCGTGGTTTGTACTATTGAAGTCA
>CAYLPW010000286.1:0-5177 GCA_964385665.1 uncultured Saprospiraceae bacterium | reverse complement strand
CTTAGGTGGAAATTAGTTGTATTGACGAAGCAACTTGTGGTCATTTTTACCTGCTCCAATGGAACGCGTTCCATTGGATTTACTGAACCAAAAAAAATGTACAGTGTCCATAATTTAGGATGTTGATATAATTAGCAGCTGGATTTGGTAAGAAGTGTGTAAAGGAGGTCGTCGTGGCAAACGACAACCTCCTAGAAGTTTTTATTTACCAACCAATTCCGCCCCCAATTGCGATAATTGATAGTTACCTGGAAAATCATTCATCGCCTGCTGAAAGAGTGTTTTGGCTTTCTCAAACTGCTCTTTTTTCATGTAGTGGCGCAGTAAGATTTCATAGGTTTCATCTTTCCCCCAAGTGGGCATCACTGGATTATCGTGATACTGTTTTTCTAGTGCCAATGCTTGTAAAATATATTCTTCGACGCGTTTGCCACCACCATACTGTTCTGGTGTGTAGTAATCGCTAGATCCCAACCCATAATAGGCACGCATATTCTGCTCATCTAATTGAAGGGCTTTTTTGAAGTCTTTACCTACTTTGGCAGAGACGATACCAGCTTTCATGCCAGTAGCAAATTGGATGGAAAAGCTGCGAATTATGCCTTGTAGTGCATAGTGTTCTGACGTCTTAGTTTTGATAGATGCTAGTAGCTCGAGTGCTTGTTTCGTAGTCGCTTCGCTACCTTCACCGCCCGCTGCATAGGCTTGAAAAATAGCTTTTCGATACAAGGCAAATGCCGTCCAATAGTCTGACCATTCGTTATCTGGTAAGGCGTCCAAAGATTGGAGCATAACATTTAGTGGCGTGATGTCTTGCTGCATGAACGACTGATTCATCGCATTTTGAATATCTACTTCGGCGGTAGCTAGAACACTATCATTTGCTAAAGAAACAAAGGTTGCTTCGTAGTCTTGCGCTTGCACGGCATTGTCGCACGATTGAAGTAAAACAAAAGAGAAAATGGATAAGAAAAATAAGATCGTTTTCATTTGAATTGATTTTAAAGTAGTTTAAAAAATAAACTGAATGGATAAAAAAATATAGATTCTGGATATTAGCATTTAATAGCTACAAATATTTGAAACACATAGGCACATAGAATACATAGTTAATTGATTTACAGTATTTTATGTATTTAATACACATAGATTTTTTTGATTAAAGCCAAAGACATATAACTATCAAAGTAGGAATTTAAAGTCTGATTTTTGTGATAAAAGCTTACCACTGAACGAGCCAATAGCTAAAAGCCAACAGCCAACACCCCTCACAAATTAAGGTACTTCTTCAATTCCTCCACATACGCTTCAAATGCCGTTGCCCCTTTTTCCGTCATGCTCAGCGCGGTATGTTGGTAGTTGTCTTTAAAGCCTTTCTCTACTTTGATATAGTCCGCTTGTTGTAGCTTTTTGATTTGCACACTAATATTGCCTGAAGTAGCACCAGTAATTGCCTTGATCTCATTGAAGTCCGATTCATCGACGGTCATCAAGTGAGAAACAATTTTTAGACGCAGCTGCGAATGCAACAATGGATTCAGGTCTTTAAGCGGCATGACGTTGTTTATTATTCTTTGCTAATAAGTAGCCTGGTACAACCAAGACAGCAAAGTAAACAATACTCGTCAACAATGGCTGAAACTCATAAGCAATAAAAAACGCCAAATAGCCTGCTACATTACAGAAAATACCAGCCCAAAAGATGTATCGATGCTTGATGACGACGCCTGAAGTCAGCACACCTACGCCTACTATTAATAGAATAATAGGAACTAAGTACTCCTGTAATTCACTTGCTAATAAAAAGCCCAACAGTGCTGCATTAATACCGACGTAAATCCAAACTGACTGCACCACTTTCGTCAATACATTCCGAATCTTCGGGCGATTTCTACCTTTTGAATAGTGTCGGAACATATAGACCCAACCAAATAAAGCGGCAAAGTAGGGATAGTAGCTGATGCTGTACAACTCCAGTTGAATGAGTACAAATTGAGCAGCGCTAGCTATGGTCAATAGTATGCCCCAAAAAAGGAAAACATTGCCGTTCTCTTCAAAACGAGCTTTGGTGGTGATGATGACTTCATTGATTAAATCGAGCTGTGCTTGTGCTGCTCGTTGGGTGTCGTTCATAATATAAGATATTAGGTAGTAGATGATAGACGGCTTCAGCATTAAATGGCAATCAGAGCTAAGAGTAAATAATAGCAATCTTGATGTTTGTAGTTGTCTATTTATTGATTTTATACATCAAATGTAAAGTAGTTTATTTTATAAACAAAATATTTTGTGGTCTATTTTTTAAATTGTGGAATCGTTCCATCCAAACATCTATTCTATGTCTACTTTGACAGTTACTCTTTTGCAATCCGCTTTGACTTGGGAAGACGCTGTTGCAAATCGAAAGTATTTTGAGCAACAATTACAGACATTGCAGCAACCAACCGACCTTATTATTCTTCCTGAAATGTTCACCACAGGATTTAGTATGAATGCGGCCGCACTCGCTGAGTCCATGGAGGGGGAAAGTATACAATGGATGGCAGCACAAGCTAAACAATTCGACGCTGCTGTCGTCGGTAGCTTAATCATTGAAGAAGAGAATCACTATTACAATCGACTTGTCTTCATGCGACCCAATGGCGATTTTCAAACCTACGACAAACGTTATCTATTCAGCATGGCAGGCGAAGACAAAGTCTATCAAGCTGGCACGGAACGTTTGCAAGTAGAGTGGCGCGGTTGGCAAATCTGTCCATTGATTTGTTACGATTTGCGGTTTCCAGTTTGGTCGCGCAATACGACTGAGTACGATTTGTTGCTCTATGTCGCCAATTGGCCCATCACGCGTAGTTTTCATTGGAAAAGTTTGTTGCTGGCGCGAGCGATTGAAAATCAAGCGTTTACGATAGGTGTCAATTGTGTGGGCAAAGATGGAAATGGCTATTTGTATAGTGGCGATTCGAGTATCATTTCGGCAGCAGGGGAAGTCTTATTTCAGGCGCATGATCGGGTGGTGATGCAAACGCAGACGTTGCGCAAAGCCGATTTGATGGAGGTGCGAAAGCGGTTGCCGTTTTTGAAGGATATCTGATGGGTGGGGGAATTGGGGGAATCGGGATAATTGGTGTAATTGGTGTAATTGGAGTCACCCTGTGAATACTTAGCTCAAGGCAACAAATTACTGTTTGCTCCCTTTTTAAGCATAAAATTCACGGGGTGACTTATGCACTTGACCAGTGCAAAGCAGCATTTACATAGGGCAGCAGCGTTTGATAGAAAACAAACCGCCGTGCTATGAAACTACTCAACTGCTTATTCCTACTTTTAATCACTTCAACTGCTTTCACCCAAGACGAGACGATCGTTCCTTCCAAAATAGAACGCGTCAGTGTGTTCTTGCAAGGCGCACAAATCACACGAACGGCAGAAACAACTGTTGCTTCAGGCACTTCGCTACTCGTTTTCAGCGACTTATCTTCCTCCTTAGATCCATCGACTATTCAATTGAATTCCAAAGGCACATTTACGGTACTATCTGTCAATCACCGCCGAAATTTTGAAGATACCCTGGCACAGACACAAGCATTCACTGCCTTGCAAGACGACTTACTCGTTCTACGCGATAGCCTAAACTATTTGAAAACGCTTCAAGGAATTTTAAAAGAAAAAGAGACCTTCCTAAAAGAATCCAAACCGAGCAACCGAATCGACGGCGAATTTAGTGCCGAAACCTATCGCAATACCTCCACTTACTATGCGGAACAAGTACGCGATATTCGGCTAGAATTGCTATCGTTGGATCGGCGAATACGGAACATCAAAGAGCAATTCCAACAAAAACTGAAGGCAAGCAACGAACGCTTTGGCGAAGAAAAAGAAAACCCTAGCGAAGTCATCGTCAAAGTGCAAGCCGACCGCCCCACAACTGCCAACTTTACGCTCACCTATCTGACTCCCGATGCCAGTTGGACTCCTTCTTACGACTTCAAAGTCAACAGCATTGCCGAACCGATTGACATCATCTATAAAGCCAACTTACAACAAACCACAGGCGAAGATTGGAACGATGTCATCCTCATTTTTTCTAATGCCAATCCAACGAAAAGTGGACAGCTACCAGACTTGCGCCCTGATTATTTGAACTTTGGGAATCGGTATGCACGGACACGGGTACAGGAAAGAGTATCTGTAAATACGTTAAATGATGGAAGAGTTATAACGGGAGAAGTCATAGATGCAGATACTGGAGAACCTTTAATAGGAGCGAGTATCTTATTCCCAAAGGTAAATTTAGGAACAGTTACTGATATTGATGGAAAATTTGAATTAACAGTTCCACAAGGAGAGGGAGAAATAATTGTATCTTATACAGGATACGTTGAAAAGAGTATTCCCGTATCGCAGTTGAGTAATAATATGGAGATTTCTTTAGAAGAAGGAATGCTTGCACTAGATGAAGTGGTTGTCACAGGGTTTCAAAGTAGAGTAGCAGGTATACAAATAAGCAAAAACAGAAAACAAAAGAAAACCGAAGCCTACAAAGCCCCACCTAGCACTGTCCAACAAAAACAAACCACTGTTGAATTTACGTTAGATGTCCCCTACACCACACCTTCCAACGGCGAAGTCTACACCATCATTATTGCTGAAGACGAAATGGAGGCAAACTATACTTATCAAACGATTCCGAAACTAGAAGAAGCCGCTTATTTGAATGCCAAAATCGCTAATTGGACGCAATACAATTTATTGTCGGGCGACATCAATCTCTACTTTGAAAACACCTACGTCGGCAAATCGAATTTAGACACTAGTTCGCCTTCGGACACACTAGATATTTCCCTCGGACGCGACCGCAGTGTCCAAATTGAGCGCACTGAAATCGACAACTTTCGCAAACGCCGTTCTATCGCTAACAAACAAATCGACCAACGCGCCTATCGCCTCAGCATCCGCAACAGCAAAACAGAACCGATCAATATTACACTTTTCGATCAAGTACCAATCTCCCAAAATAAAGACATCGAAATTGAAGATATCGAAACCTCAGGTGGTCAATTGAATGAAGAAACTGGACAGGTTGTTTGGACGTTACAGCTGACCCCAAATGAAGTCGTGGAACGAACGATTTCGTATCAGGTGAAATATCCGAAAGATCGGTATGTGGTGGTGGA
>CAYLPW010000285.1:0-5189 GCA_964385665.1 uncultured Saprospiraceae bacterium | reverse complement strand
CCCTTTTGTTATGGATGACATTCTTTTATCTAAGCCGATTTTGCATGAATCAATAACACAAGCGTATGATTTTAATCATACGAAATAAATCGTATAAGACTATATTTCCACAGGCTCTTCTTCCAGCGACCGCTTCTCAATCACCGCGCGTTCCACATCTTTCCGTTTCGGCATATCGCCTGACTTCAACCAGTAAATACCCATCTTAATCTCATTACTCAACGCCAACAGTTGGGGCAAAAGAAACAGCGTCAAAAAAGTCGCAATAAAGATGCCATAGGAAATCGAAATCGCCATTGGGATCAAGAACTGCGCTTGTCGGCTCGTTTCAAAAATCAGTGGAGCTAAACCAGCAATCGTGGTCAGCGATGTCAAGAAAATAGCGCGGAAACGCGAACGGCCAGCTTCGTACAAGGCGTCGTCAAACTCCATGCCTTTCTTTAGATTAGAATTGAACTTGCCGATCAAGACCAGCCCATCATTCACCAGAATACCAATCAAAGCAATGATGCCCAACCACGACAAAATATTGATCGGAAACTCATGAATATAATGTCCCCAAGCCACGCCAATCAAACTAAATGGAATTAAGATAAATAGCATCAAAGGTTGTGTATAGGAACGGAAGGTAAAGGCAATGATCGCGTAGATTAGAAACAGGATGATGGGAACAACTGTATTGACAGAGTTCGTTAGTTTATTGGCTTCACGTCGTTGCCCTTCGTAGATCGGTGTGACTGTCGGATTTTTGGCCAAAATGTCAGGCATAATGTCCGTTTTGATGACTTCCAACATCTCCGTCGCGCTTTCTTTTGGGTCTTTAAAACTAGCATCCACTCGAATTTCTCGACGTCCTTCCAAGTGATTGATCGCCACATCTCCACGCGCAATGCTGTATTCGGCAATTTCCTTCAGTGGCACACGTGTTCCAGCAGGTGTGAGGATGCGCATATCGTCCAAATTCTTGATGGAGCTTCGTTCGGCTAAATCATAGCGCACCCAAACTCGAATCTCGTCCCGTCCACGCTGAAAACGCTGTACAGCGCGTCCAAAAAAGCCACTTCGGACTTGTGCCATGACGGCATTTAGATTCAGTCCCAATAAATACGCATTGTCTTTTAATTGTAGTCGTATTTCTTTGATGCCGGCAGGATCGTTGTCTGAAATATCTTTTAGCTGTGGTAGTTGTTCTAAGCCTTGTTTCAGCTCCGTTTTGACGGCTTTGAGTTCTTGAATGTTGTTGCCGACTAGCGAGATAGAAACTGGACTCCCTCCAAAATTAGAACCCGAACCAAAAATAACACTCTCTGCTTCGTAAATTTCGCCCACGCGCTCGCGCACGGCATTGGAGATTTCATCCGATGCAAAATCTCGTTCTTCACCTGGTAGCAAGTTCAGATCCACCGTTCCGTTTGCTGTTCCTGGACCGATTTGGCGGATTATATTTTCGATGACTTGCTGCCCGTCGCTTTGCTTTGCTGTAAATTCCTCATTGACTTCCCAAGCAGCCGCTTCGATCATGGTCACGATAGAATCAGTAATCGTCTCACTTGTTCCTTGTGGCATTCGTACAGAAATGGCGACTCGATCACTGGCAATTGACGGGAAAAAAGTGCTTCTAACGATCCCACCTTCCATTGCTCCTAAAGTAACGAGTACTAAAGCAACTGGAATCGCAAAGCCCAATGTTTTATAGGTCAAGAAGAAGCGAAGCACAGGCGAATAGACAGTATCGCGCAACCAAATCAAGCCTTTTTCGGCATAGCGGTTCAACGCAAATAACTTTTGATCTCTCTTTTTCAGGGCTTTAGAATGTGCAATGTGTGCTGGCAGAATGATGAGTGCTTCGATCAAGGAAACGCCCAGTGTCAGCATCACGACAATGGCAACTTCGGAGAAGAAATCCCCAATTCGTCCATCCAAAAAGAAGAAAGTCGAAAAGGCAATAATCGTCGTCAAAATAGCGGAAATAATAGGTGGTAATACTTCCATCGTACCATCAATCGCGGCTTGGACAGGCGTTTTTCCTTCCTCGTAATGTTGATAAATATTTTCCCCAATAACGATTCCATCATCGACCAAAATACCAATCACAATAATCATTCCGAACAGCGACAGAACGTTGATCGTAATCAAACCTGGTGCTAACATGAACATTCCAAAAAAGGAAATCGGCAAACCAAATGCCACCCAAAATGCCAAACTAGGACGCAAAAATAAGGACAGCATAATCATGACCAGCAAGATGCCAATTCCTCCATTTTCCATCAATAAAGCGGTTCGTTGTCGGATGGTAATGGCTGCATCTCGTGTCACATTGAGCGAGACGTTTTCATTCGCCACATTGAAATCTTCGATGTATTCGTTGACCATTTGAGAAACAGACACCAAATCTTCGCTATTGGTCGTCGATACGCGAATACGAATCGCAATGTCGCCATTATAGTACAGCCGCTCTGGATTTTCTGACCACCGATCGCGTACCGTTGCTACATCACGCAGATGGATGACATCGCCTCCCGGACTCGCTTTGACCACGGTAAAGTCCAACTCATCGCCATAATAAGCTCGGTTGTTAGCGCGAATCAGATATTCTTCAGTATTGGTTTTAATTGTTCCACCTGTCGTCAAGATGTTCGCGCCAGCGACTGCTAGAGCAACCTCATCAAAGCTTAGATCATAGGCTAGTAAGTCTTTTTCTCGAACCGCAATTTCAATTTCTTCTTCTGGAAAACCAGATATGACCACTTGTGAAATTTGAGGATTTTGTAGGTTGGTCATATTCGCTGAAATGCGATCCCACAATGAGCCTTCAACTGACACACTGTCTAATGCCAACAAATCATTTTCGACGTCTCGTGCGATTTTCTTTAGCGTTTTCAAGTCCACGCCATTCCCACTTAGCGTAAAACTGATGGCTTCGTTTCGATTTTCGAGCTTTGCAATCACTGGTGGTTCCATCCCAGATGGGAAAGAAGGCACTCGATCTACCGCGTTTTTGACATCTTGTAAAATTAAGTCGGTGTCGTACTCGGAAAGGACTTCAACCGTGATCGTTGCTGAATTTTCGGAGGACACAGAAGTCACTCGATCAATGCCTGTCAAACCACGCAAGTTGTCTTCTACTTTTAGGACGATCCCCTCTTCCATTTCTTCTGGCGACGCACCAGGATAGGTCACATTGATGGTGATAATCGTCGATTCGTTGAGCGGAAAAAAGGAGGATTTCAGGCTCATCAGTCCCCCAATGCCGAAGAGGACGATGGCAAGTACCACTACATTGACGGCAACTGGAAATTTTATGAAGTAGGCGATGACTTGTTTCATATAGACGAGATTGTGAGATTGTGAGACGTGAGATTGTGAGACGTGAGACACGCAATAGTCTCATATCTCAAATCTCTTAATCTCACCATCTAGAAGTAGAAATTAAAGTTCAGCAGCAGAGGTAATGCTTTTATCCTTGTCGTCTTGAATACGTTTAGCAGGCATCCCTTCATAAGCACCTGGCACTGGTTTGGCGACGAGCGGTGTGCCATCACGTAGTCCTTTGACGACGACCGAATTTTCTTTGAAATAGACTGGTTGTACATCGACCAACTCTAGTGTACTATCGCGCAACACGTAGAGTTTGCTATTATTGACCAATAGTTTGCGGTCGACTTCAAAAGTATTTTCTTCCTCTTTTGCAGTCACATCCGCTTCTAAATACATGCCCTCGCGGAGTCCGTCGCCACTCACTTGAATGTAGGCAGCAATGGTTTGAGTAGAAGGATCGACACGGCTATTGACACGCGTCACTTTGCCTTGCCAAGAACGGGTGCGCTCCACATCGTGTAGGCGAACGGTTTTGCCGACTTGCATTAGGCTGGCGTAGCTATTATTAATGGCTACTTCGAGTTCATAAGTGCGTGGGTCGATGAATTCACCTAGCTTTTGCCCGACTCGCACCAGCGTTCCTTTCTCTACCAATGCTTCCGTCAAAATACCACTGAACGGTGCGCGAATGCGGTATTTAATGGAGCGTTCTTCTAGGTTTTTAATATTGAAGTAAGCTGTTTGAATGCCTTTTCCAAGAACATATAACTTCTCTTGCTCCGAATCAAATTCTGGCAATGGCTGGACATTTTTTTCCATATCGAAGTTGTCAATGTAGGCTTGCCATTTTGGAAAAACATCGGAATAATCTAAGCGCAAATCGGGCAACAACAAGATCAATTGATTGTACAAATTACTTTTCTGCGCTCTTAACGTGGCAATATGCTCATCATCGTTGATGCGAATCAAGGTTTCGCCGCCACGATAGCGAACGCCTTCTTTGAACGTACGCGCACTACCTTCAAATACGCCCTGTACTTCGGCGTAGAGTTCGACCCGTTTTTTGGCTTCCAAGTTACCATTGGTACTAATGTTGATAGGTGTGCTGCCATTTTGAACTGGCATCACATAGACGGCAGCGACCTTCTTTTGTGGCACTGGTCGCGCTCTTGTTTTGCTTTCGGCAAGGTTATTTTTGACCATCACGCCCACGGCAATGATTCCTAAAGCCAACAAGCCAATGATGACTTTTCGCAGTACTGGTTTATAATTTTTCTGTACGTCCACTGATGTTAGTTTGAATTTTTTGCAACAATTGAATCAACTGATTGACCTCAGTTGTTTCTAATCCTCCTTGAATTTGGTCGATGGCATCGAATATGACAGGTAACGTCAATCGATACATTTGTTTGCCTTTTTGGGTCAAAAAAATGCGGTTGCTCCGTTTGTCAGATGCATCGGCTTTTCGCTCAACTAGACATTTCCGTTCCATAGTATGAATGAGGCGCGTTAGGGAAGCCTTGTTGCGCCCAGTGATCAACGCCAAATCATTTTGACGCTGCCCATCTGTATCGTGCAGCCATTTGAGAAGTACCCATTGCTCGCGCGTGAGATCAAAATCGTGCTGCGATAAGATGTCCGAAAAATAGAGTCCCACCAATTTAGTGGTGCGCGCCATCCACGGCACGACGGTATTGTTTAGATCGAGTGATTCGGACATTTGCGTCCTTTTAATTTAGTTGCATATCAAACTAATTTAAATTACAAAGGTTGATGCCCACTACACTTTTTTTGAAATTATTTCTATGGAAATTTGGAAACACATAGGCGCATAGAACACATAGTTGGATGCTTTATGGTGTGTTGGGAAT
>CAYLPW010000284.1:0-5358 GCA_964385665.1 uncultured Saprospiraceae bacterium | reverse complement strand
TATTTTCATGTGTCGCTTTGGTTCGCTTTGATTTTTATGATGGGCGCAGGTGTTTGGCATTCTATTGCCTACTTACGGAACAAATCAGTGGAGCGAGATATAAAAGCGACTAGCTTTACACAAGTTGGTTTGTTATTTGGTGTGCTAGGTGTAGCGACAGGTGCTGTCTGGGCAAATTATACGTGGGGCGCACCGTGGAGTTGGGACATCAAACAGAATACAACGGCAGTCGCTTTGCTTATTTATTTTGCTTATTTCATCCTCCGCAACTCTTTCGACGATCAAGAACAGAAGGCGCGTATCGCTGCTGTTTACAGTGTTTTTGCCTTCGTTTCCATGATTCTTTTGTTGTACGTCATTCCACGACTATCAGACAGTAGTTTACACCCTGGAAACGGTGGAAATCCAGCCTTCGGTGGGGAAGATTTGGACAATACGATGCGGATGATTTTCTATCCTGCCATTATTGGTTGGACACTATTTGGAACGTGGCTGGCGAATATCATTATTCGTACTAAACGATTGGAAGAGAAGCAGTTAGAGGAACTGGAACTACAATTGAGTGAGTAGTGTTGGACGTGTGAATTAGAACCTCATTTTTGTGAAAATCGAACACAGATGGTTATTTGAGGTTTTATTATTGAAAACATAATTCACTCATTAAAAAATAAACAACATGTTACGTTGGGCATTAATTTTCTTTGTAGTTGCAGTAATCGCAGCCATTTTCGGATTTGGTGGAATCGCAGCAGGTGCTGCAGGTATTGCTAAAATCTTATTCTTTGTATTCGTTGCATTAGCAGTGATTGCATTTATCGTTAATGCTGTGAAGAGAGTATAAGTCCTCCTTCACCCGAATTAGAAGAAACAACCATAAGAGCGCTCTTATTTTTTAACTCCATCTTCTCCAATTCTTTCCAAAGATAGCTTTAAAAGTTATCACTGAAAGCTATATATTTTTGGCTTTAGCCGAAGAAAACTATGTGAGCTGTACGTTAATAGACTATGTTTTCTATGTGTCTATGTGTTTCAAATTGTATAGTTCTTAGTCTTAGAAGGTATCACTTAAATTTCGCTGGATTCTTCTTGCTACTCCGTGCAGAGTGGCTATTGTTGCTGGTATCTTTTTGATAAAGTATCACTATAGATAGTTTTCCGATCTACTGCCGTTCCATCCATTTGCTCCATTTCAGCGTTCCCCAACCGACGATTAAATTTAACAATCCAAAACCTGTAGCCAGTGGCTGCGAAAACAACAAATACAGACAAGCCCAAATACTCACAGCTAGAAAAATATATTGAGGAATAGGGAAAAAAGGAGAGCGAAAGCCTTTGCGTTGCGTTTGCTTTGTCCGTCGTCTTAATATGAAAACCGCACTCACCGCCAGCGCACTCACCAATTGCAAAATAAACCCACTATAGATCAAAATTTGCTCGAACGTACCCGTCAAAATAAGCGTTAACGTGATCGCTGCCTGAAACCACAAGGCTTTTCTCGGAATGGACTGGCTCTCCCGAATGCGCAACCAACGCCAAATGCTATGATCTTCTGCCATTACTTGCACTACTCTAGGAGCGACCCAAATCATAGCACTGATGGTAGAAACCAGCATCGCGCCAATGACCAAGCTAATTATTTTAGCTCCATTGTCTCCCACCATATCTGTCGCTACTACTTGTCCAATTTCAACTTGCCCGATGAGACTAGGAAGCGGACTTTGGCGAAGAAAAACGATATTAAGTAAAATGTATAAGACGCTGACTATCAATGTGCCTACTAGTAATGCAATCGGCAGATTCTTCTGTACATCGTCTATTTCTTCAGCGATGTAGGCAGCCGTATTCCAACCAGTATACGAATAAGTCACATAAACAAACGAAACCGCAAAGGCAGGCAACCAAATTTCTTCTTGCCAACTACTGCTCCAATTGAAACTGTTCTCTTCCACAGGAAACGAAAAACCAGCTACGATAAAACCAACAATCAATAGGAGTTTGAGGGCAGTTGTCCAGTTTTGGAGTTGGCTACTGGTGTTTAGATTGATGGTGTGTAGAAAAGAAATCAACACAACGATGCCAACGGCGATAATTTTAGCTGGAATGCCCACATACGCCGAGGTGTATGCTCCTAATGCCATCGCCGCCAGTGCGACCGAACCAGCAAAAGCCACCGTGATAGACACCCAGCCAGACAAATAACCTAGCGTCGGATTGTACATTTCAGAAATGAAGTGATACTCACCGCCAGAGCGTGTCAAATGTGTACCCAATTCCGCGTAACTCAACGCACCGCAAATCGCTACCACTGCGCCCAACGACCACAGCATGATGATCGACCATGTATTTTGTGTATCGACTAATTGAAAACCCAAAGAAGTGAAAACTCCTGTTCCGATCATACTAGCCACTACGATAGCTGCTGCCGTGACCCACCCAATTTTTTCTTGTTTCTTGTTCTGCTGCATACCTGCAAAGATAGAAGTGGTAGACAGATTAGCAACTGGAATGGAAAGGGCAATGTAAGAAAGAAAGCTTTTCACGCTTTACTAACAATCAACGAAAGCTCGATCGCTGCGTGATTTCATGATAGCAAATGGCATCATTGGAATAATAATGAAAGACCATACTTTTGCGCGTCAAGTTGGGATCGTTCATTGGATTGCCACCATGCAATAAATTGGCGTGCCAAATAAAAATATCTCCCTTTTTTGCCAAAAAGGTTTTCTTTTCCAATTGCTGTTCTTGGATGATGGCTTCAATTTTGTCTTCGTAATCTGCATACGTTTTGTTGCCTAAAAAGAGCGTACTGCCTTCATTTCCGAAATCTTTATTCAAAATATAAGGTAGTTGGTGAGAGCCAGGATAATAGTGTAAAGGTCCGTTGTCTTCGCTAATATCTTCCAATGCGACCCAAACTGCCAGCATGTTGCCCAGCGGAAAAGTCGTCATGTGAATCGTATCCGAGTGGGTACGTTGCTCGCTGCCTTTGATGAAATTGATGCTTTGAAACAGGCTCATTTCTTTGCCCATCAATAAGCTGAGTATCTGTTGCAACTCTTCATCTTCTCCAATAGAACGAATGAGCGGTGAGACATGAAACGCGAACATGATTTTCTTGCCTCCATACCTGAAATTGACGTGCTTATCGTCAATCAATCGTTCCACTTCCGCATTGATAGTCGCGACTCGTTCTGAGGAAAGGAAGTTTTCTAGAATGGCGTATCCGTTTTTCGACCAACCTTTTAGTGCTTGCTGATAGTGCTCAGAAATGGTGCTAAAACCAGGTTCTTCGGGTAGATGTTCAGCGGTGTCGATTACATCGTATTTATTTGGCTTTCCCTCCAACTGCTCAAAATCTTGGCTGGAAATAGAGCTAAAATACGTTTTCTGTAAGCCATATTTCTTGAAGAGTGGAAGGTTGTGTCGTAGTTTTTCCTTCTGGAAAAGGTTGTACAGCCAATAAGCAGGTTTGAAGCGTTTGATCATGTTTTTCTTCTTTTATTAGTACTTCGTAACCACCGAATTTATTCGGTAGGTTCAATCGAAGAGTCAGCCAAATAAATTTGGCGACTACAAAAAAAGCCAATCCCCACAAGAGAATTGGCTTTCCAAATAGCAGCACAACAGCAACTATTTTTCAATATCAAATACATACTGCACCGTCTCAAAGATATTCAAATCATTTGCAGGATCGACTTGCTTCAAGAAAATATCAACGCTAATCGTTTCCGCTTCGTCTTTGTCCGCGCTATCAAAAACAATCGAAATTTTGCCAGACTCACCTGGCGCGATTGGCAGTCGTGGATAATCCACTTCCGTGCAGTCGCAATGATCGACAAAATCAATCTCTAGTGTCGTGTCGCCCAAGTTTGTAAACTCATAAACATGCTCGCGCTTCTCGCCTTTTTTGACCATTCCGAAATCAACGACACGCTCTGTAAAGTGCATCATGGGGAAGCCAGTCAAGTCTTTTTTTCCATACAAGGACGACAAACGATGTGGCGTGATGACATTTTGTGAAATTTTACGCACTGGCAGTTTGGGCTGAATGGCTTTTGGTCCTCCACTTTCCTGATTTTTGCGCAGACGCGTTCGCTTGATTTGAATGCTTTTCGGTCCTTCCAATATTTGAAATTCCGTTCGGCGATTCAGTCGATGTGCAGCTTCTTGTTGCTCGACTGTTTCCAAACTATCAATGAAAGATTCGGTTAGTACATCGCCTACTTCTAAAAAATCATTAGCAGCAGCACTGTTTTCATTCACCGTTTTCGGTTCAGTTTCGCCATAGCCTTTTGCTTCAATTCGACCACGCGACACCCCTTCTCGCACCAACCAACGACGTGCTGATTCGGTACGGGATTGCGATAGTTGTTGATTGTAATCTGCATTACCACGCGCATCGGTATGCGAACGCAACTCAATCGTCATTTCTGGATATTTATTCATTAATTCTAGAATAAACTCCAAATCTTGTTCCGCTTCCTTCAAAATAACATCGTCATCAAAGTCATAATAGATATTACTCAACTCAATCGGCTGCTCACTATAAATCGTATCAAATTCTGGCTCTGGTGGGGGAGGAGGTGGCATTTTTGTCAGATAAAAACGATGCTCATACGAAGTCGTTTCAGTAATCCCTAACGTACTCACTTCCACAGAATCAGGAAAATAGCCAGGTGCAGAACCGACTAATTTGTAACTCTTTTCAACTGCCAATGGAAAGTTAAAAGCATTACCTTCTGTATTCGTTTGAGAGAAAGGATCTTCTAGCTCCACTTCTTCTATGGAGACGCTTCCTCCTAGTAACGGCTTCTTTTCTTCTGTAAATAGACCTACTACCAAAGCTGCCGTAATTTTTGGTATCTCAAACTCAAAAATATCATTGCAGCAAGTGCGCGAACCGACCGAACGTGTGCCTTTATCTGGACGATTGGAGACCAAGACACCTTTATACCCATCACTATTTAGCGAAAAATACAAGTCGTCCACGCTAGAGTTGATGCCTTTGCCCATGTTGACTGGATCGCTCCAATTCGTGCCATCCCAAAGCGAGTAGAAAACATCCTGACCTCCCATCGTTGGGTAGCCATCGGTACTGAAGTAAAGTGTTCCATCGCGGAAAAAAGGGCTGCTTTCGTCGCGTGGCGTGTTCAGTTCTTTCAAATTGACTGGTAGTCCAAATGTGCCGTCGCCGTTGGAAGGCGCATAGTATAAATCGAAGCCACCTTCGCCGCCATCCATATTAGACACAAAAAACAAGACTTCCCGACCGAATAGCTCTCCAATAGCTGGATGCTTGGAAATAGAATCAGTGTTAACGCCTTCGACTTCTTCTGCACCTTGCCAGCCGCCATTGCC
>CAYLPW010000283.1:0-5380 GCA_964385665.1 uncultured Saprospiraceae bacterium | reverse complement strand
ACCAACTTCACCTTCCACGTATTTCTTTTGGAACGCTTCGTTGACGATAACCGTGTTACCTAAATCTTCTTGATTGCCTTCCACAAAGTTGCGACCTTTTAGCAGTTCGATATTTAATACATTCAGGTAGTTGGGATCAGCTTTATAGGCGAAAATAAAATCTTCAAATGCTACATCATTTCCTAAGGAGAAAGCATGATTGCCGAACGTAAAGGCATAGGAAGTGCCAGTCATATCCTGTACTCCGCTCACCGTAGATAGCTCATTTTTATAGCGGTCTAGTAGCTGCTGCGTATCTACCTCATCGCCACGAACGACTTGCGTTGGTACGACGACCACTGTTTCACTATCAAAACCTAAATCTTGTTCGTAGATGTAGCGTTGCTGCTTCAACATGATGAAGGTACAAGCTAACAAGCCAATAGAAAGTGTAAATTGAAAGACCAAACCGATTTTCGTCACTAAGTTATTCCCACCTATTTTATAGTCGGATTGGAACGTTTTGACTGTCTTTAATCTAGACAGTAAAACAGCTGGATACGCGCCTGCCAAAAGTCCTGTCAAAACAGTGATACCGAGCAGTGGCAAATAGGTAGCAGGCGACCACCAATTGATCGATAAGTTGTAGTCGAAAATCTGGTTGGTGAAGCGAAGCGATAACAAGATCAAGCCAATAGCTAAAAATAATGCGACCAAACTGGTGAAAACAGACTCCGCTAAAAGTTGCGTCCGTAAATGTTGCCGTGCTGCACCTAACACTTGTCGCACGCCAATTTCTTTTAAGCGTTGTGTGCCTCTAGCATTGGAGAGGTTGGTGAAGTTGAGGCAAGCGACTAGCAAGATAAGCAGTGCAATTACGCCCAAAATGAGGACGTAACTATCATCTGTGATGGCTTCTAATCCGTTGGCGACCATCCTACTATTGAGTCGATAATCCGTCAGTTGATTTAAAGAATAATCGTACGTGGAGGAAGATTGACCGTCTTCGGAGAGCGGATATTGTTTCGCAATAAAAGCAGGCAACTTGTCTGCTAAGGTTAGCTCATCTTCTGCACGGCGTAGGCGTACCAGACTGGTGATATTGAAGTTTCGCCAGACTGCATCCAGTGCTTCAGGGCGATAATCAGCCATCAACGAAAGTGGCGCTAAAAAGTCAAATTGTAGGCTGGAATAGCTCGGTGCATTGGCAGCTACTCCACTGACGGTCAACAGTTGCGCTGTACTATCTAAATTGATCGTGATCGTTTGTCCAATCGGATCAGTACTCCCAAAGTATTTCTGCGCCATCGTCTCGCTCAGCACGATGTTATTTTGATTGGCAAGTGCTGTTTCGCCATCACCAGATAGCAGTGGGAAACTAAAGAACTCGAAAAAATTGGATTCGACTAGGGCTATTTCTTCTTTGAAAATGGTGGATTTGTGTTCCAGTACCACTTCTTCTTTTACCAACCGCAAAGAACTTTCCACTTCGGGAAAATTAGCTGCTAGAGCAGGAGCAATCGCGCCAGGTGTTGCCGAAAGATTGAAACTTTCATCAATCTGAGTGAGCAAGTAGTAGATGTTATCCGCCCCCGCATGAAAGCGATCAAACGAGCGTTCGTGCTGAATGAACAAAAATGCCATGCTCGCACACGCTATTCCAATTGCCAAGCCCAAAATATTGATGCCTGAAGTCAGCTTGTTGTTCCACAACGATCGCCAAAATGTTTTGATGTAATTCTTGAGCATGGTAACTTTATTTACTTCTACAAAAAATTGGACAAATATTATGCCACTAATCTAAGTCATTGATTGACAGTGCTATATGTGAAAAATGTTGATCCGACTGTATAAAATCGAACAGGAGTTGTATTGAAGTGGACAGGCATTCTACACGTTTCCTTTGAATCTTGATAGTTGGGAGCACAGCACTACCAACAGCTCCGCACCTATTTATTACTCACTCCGCAAACGCCAACCATTATCTATCACTAACTGTTCTTCTTCTTTCAATTGACAACTAAAAAATAGACGGATGAAATTACTTTTAGATGTAGAAGACAGCGAAGCAATAGCTGTATTGCAGTTATTGAAAAAGTTACCTCACGTAAAAGTTAACCCGATAACAGATGAAAAGGCATTGTTAATGACAGAGATCAGAGAAGCGGTCGAAAATCTCAAGTTAGTACGAGCAGGTAAAGGACAAGCTCAATCAGCGAAAGATTTACTAAATGAAATATGAAGTCCTTACCATTTCGCCATTTGATAAACAGCTAAAGCGGTTGGCTAAGAAATATCCATCTCTGAAGTCTGACTTTTCAGATTTGATTAATCGTTTAGAAACTGATCCTATGCAGGGTGTGTCGCTTGGCAAAAATTGTTATAAGATACGTTTGGTGATCACCTCAAAAGGTAGAGGTAAAAGTGGAGGAGCTAGAGTTATCACGAATGTGGCAGTGATCGATAATGTCGTCTATCTACTAGCCATCTACGATAAATCTAGTAAAGCAACGTTAACAGATGCAGAGTTGAAAGAGCTTTTGACGTTTGTATCTGATTAAAACATCTTTCGGATACCAATTTCCCATGCTCGCACACGCTATTCCAATTGCCAAGCCCAAAATATTGATGCCTGAAGTCAGCTTGTTGTTCCACAACGATCGCCAAAATGTTTTGATGTAATTCTTGAGCATGGTGAATGTTTTAAATTGAACTATCGTTTTACTTTATTTGTCCTATTAATCAACATTGTTCTACTAATATGCTGACTACTTCTGCTACTACGGAAATTATAGACTTTATCGTTGATACCGACCCTACAAGGGTTCTGGAGTTTAAAGCGTCTTCTACTACTAAAAACCGAGTATTCAGTTTAATTGATCGGTCAAAAGCCAACCAGCTCAATAAAGAAGAGCAAGCTGAACTCGATCACTACTTCTTGCTAGAACATTTGATGCGATTGGCTAAGATTCGTGCTTATCAAGTACTAAACTCATAAGTCGCTACATCTCCAAACGCGATAGGAAGTTATTTGCACCTTATTTATTATTGTTACAAGGGGTCATGACCCCTTGGATGGTGAGTTCTCACAGGGGCTAAAACCACATTGGAAGTGTAAAAAACTTAAATTAAAGTGTACTAAAGCTTTACCAAGGTTTGCCTCCTCACCTCGCTATACGCAACCTTAGCAAAGCAGCAAAACTGCCATCGCCAAATCCAAGCCACCCACTGAACAAGCCAATCCCGATAGTTATCGGGAATAGCCAACAGCTAAAAGCCGTAGCGCAGCTACAACAACTGCTTCACCGCCACCACATTCTCCGTCACCACCTGCCCATCCAACAAATGAATGATCCGATCTCCAAACTCCGCACAATACTGCGAGTGCGTCACCATAATGATCGTCGCGCCTTCTTCATTTAAGTGAACCAGCGTCTTCATCACTTCATTTCCATTGCTCGTATCCAAGTTTCCAGTCGGCTCATCCGCGAAGATGACTTTTGGGTTGTTGATGGTCGCACGAGCTACGGCTACACGTTGTTGTTGACCACCAGAAAGCTGCTGTGGGAAGTGTTTCGCGCGGTGCATCATGTTGAGCTTTTCCAATTCCGCTTCGACGCGCTTTTTACGCTCCTTGCTACTCACTTTGGCGTACACCAATGGCAGCTCTACATTTTCAAAAACGGTCAATTCATCAATCAAATTGAAACTTTGGAAGATGAAACCAATGTTGTTTTTACGCAATTGCGCCCGTTGTCGTTCCGAGTAGTTCGCCACTTCATGTTCTAAGAAATGGTATTCGCCACCATCTGGACTATCGATGAGTCCGAGAATGTTGAGCAGCGTCGATTTACCACAACCCGAAGGTCCCATAATAGACACAAACTCACCAGGTTTTATCTCAATGTCCACTTCATTTAAAGCGGTTGTTTTCACCTCATCGGTGCGGTATATTTTTTTTAAGCCGACTGTTTTTATCATTTTATTTTAGATTTGAGACCGCTTCGCTCTGAGTACTGAGATATGAGACGATCCAACGTTTTAGGTTTAAAAATTTTATCTAGCTTCAATTCAAAGTTTAAGCTTATAAGTGATATCTATGCTACACGCTGAACTGTCTCAAAGCGAAGCGATCTCACATCTCATAATCTCACTACTCTTGTACAACAAGTTCATCCTTATCCCCATAATTTTCATAGCTCGACACAATAATAACATCCCCATCTTGCAAGCCTTCCTGCACTTCATAAAAATTGGGATTTTGGCGACCTAAGCGGATGTTTCGTTTTCGTGCAATGCCATCTTCACCAAGGACATAGACCCAATTGCCGCCTGTTTCTTGGAAGAAACCTCCCTTTGCCAATAAGCGCGATTCGGTTTCATCACTCAAAGATAGTTTGAGGGAAATCGTTTGACCGCGTTTGATCGTTCTCGGATGCTCGCCCGTGAAAATCAAGTCCACATCGAATGTTCCATTACTTACTTCTGGATAAATCTTCTTAATTGTTAGCTCATAGGTTTCGCCATCCATCACGAACGACCCGCTTTGTTGCAAAAAGATGCGGGAGATGTAAAATTCGTCGATGCGAGCGCGTATTTTAAAGTTGTTGAGGACATCAATTTGAGCGATACGTGCGCCTTGCGTCAATAGCTCACCCACTTCTGAATCTAGGGAAGAAATTTGTCCAGCGATGGGTGCTTTGATGACCAGGTTTTCTAAACTATTTTTCGCAAAATCTAAGTTGCGACGCATCAGGTCGAGTGATGTTTCCATTTGATCTTGCTGCGCCAATTGGGCTAAAGAATCTTTGGCAATCGTTGCTTCTAACAATTTTTGCCGACGCTGCAAATGCTCGTATTCATCTTGTGTTTCTTCCACATCGACGACGGCGATAATGCTATCTCGAATCAAGTCACGGTTGCGGCGTGTCCGTTTTTGCAACAAATCCAGCTGAAATTGGACATCTAGTGCTTGCTCGCGAATATTCAAACTCTGCTGCTCACTCAAAATGCTTTGGTAACGAATCGTATTGATCTGATCGACGATCTGCGCTTCTTGATTCAAAACACTCAATTGTAAATCAATATTCGAAAGTCTCAAAATAGGATCTCCTTGTTCGACCATCGTGCCATCTTCCAAATAGCGTTCTTCGATACGTCCGCTTTCAATCGCGTCAATGTAGACCGTTTTAAATGGCTCAACTGTTCCAAAAATCGTGATAAACTCTTTAAACACGCCAGTATGAATCGTGTCGGTCAAAATGCGTGCTTGATCGACGTTGAGTTTAGAGGTTTTCGTATTGCGGTAGATAGAAGTCAACAAAAACGCCAATCCAATGATACCAGCTGAGAGCAGCAGGATCTTTCCAATCGGTCGTTTTTTTTCTATTTTTTCATCCAT
>CAYLPW010000282.1:0-5391 GCA_964385665.1 uncultured Saprospiraceae bacterium | reverse complement strand
TTTGTTTGTAATACGGTAATGGAGTCTCAAAGTTAGCCTTTTTTCAGGATTGAATTATTGAGACGGCGTTAAAACGTGTTAAGGGAATCTAAAGTTGTTATCTCATTGGTATGAGTTTGAGGATTGAGCGACTGCATTTCGAAGATTGCTACTCTCTTTCCAGCCTAAATTTCACGCCCACATATACTTCCCGTCCTCGCGTCGGTCCCCAAACGGAAGACGTATCGAAGTACGCCCCGAATGGATTCTGCCAGCCGATAATGGGTTGATTTTGGCGGAAGTTAAAGATATTTTCGCAGCCAGTGTATAGCTCGAAACGTGGAAAATTGTAAGTGAATTGGGCGTTGACCAAAGTGAAAGATTCAGAGAAATCAGGTCGCTGAAATTCGATAGGATTAGCTTGAGTATTGGGTAAGCGTTGTTCGCCATTCCAGTGAATATTCATGTCGATATGGAAACGTTGATGAAGTGGCTGAAAACCGAAGGTGGTGATGACTTTATGTCGCGGATTGAACGGGAGTAGTTGCTTTTCTTCGCCGACCATTCGATAGACGTCCAAGAAGTTGTAGCCACCTTTGAGTTCTAATTGTTGCCACAAACGGACGTACAGCTCTGCTTGAAATCCGTTGCTAATGCTTGTGCCTCGAAAGTTTTGAATGATCGCTTTTTGTGGGTCGCTGTCGTAGTCTGGAAAGATTTGGTTTTGGAAGTTGGTGTGGTAAAAATCGGAACTAAAGTAACCAGATACCTTACCGTCTTGACTTTCAAATTTATGGGTTAAATTAACGCCGTAGTTGATCGCTTCTTCTGGTGCTAGTTGTTCGGCAAAAATAATGTCTCTTGAGCTGACTAATAGTCCAATATTTTCACTGAATAGATTCACCGTTCGCCAGCCAGTTCCCACATTAGCGCGAAGAGTGGTGCGTGGCTGAATGTTGTATTTGATCAATGTTCGTGGCGTAAATTGGAAGCCAAATTGGTTGTGATGATCGCCGCGTACACCGACCATCCAGGTTAGCTTACCATCTAAAAGTTGTAACGTATTTTCAGCAAATAATCCTGGTATACTTTCTTGTCTATTGTAGTCGCCGTCGTAGGTACGCTCGATGGTATTTTCGGTAAAAAGAATATCCTCATCTAAGTTTAAGTAACGATAGCTAATTCCGCTTTTCAGTTGGTGGTTGCCATAGGAAAGTTCGTGTTGAAGATTGGTGTAAACGTTGCTTTGCTGGGCGCGATAGAGGGCAGTTCCGAAAAAAGAAGTTTGATCGTGGTAGAAACCAGAAGCGAAAGCCACTAGATTATGTACGTCGTTGAGTCGATAATTTGTTTTGATATAAAAGTCGGATTGATCGATAGTGACCGTTTGTCCATAAGCGTTGGTTGTTCCTTTGTCTGTTGCTGGATCAAAGTTCGTTTGTCCACCTACGCGCTCTTCTCTAAGTATTCGGAGACCGATTTTGCTGCTCCAGCCCCACTCTGCTTCATTGCCGTACGTCCATTTGTTGAATAGCAGATAGCGCGTCAATAAGGGCAAATCTAGAAAATTGTCCTCATCTCGATCTATAGGATCAGCAGGTTGAACGGTATGAAAGGCGGTCAAGGCATTCCAGCTGCCGACCTTATATGTCACATTCGCATTGATGTGCTTTTCCATGAAGTTGTTGAGGTAGGCGTTGAGGTACAAGCGTTCTGCCGTTTTTGGATCTTTAGTTTCTACATTGATCTGTCCACTTATGCTTTCAAAGCCTTGCGCCACACTGTTTGCTCCTTTCGCCACATAGATATTTTGAACTAATGTCCCAGGAATACTACTGATGCCGTACGTATAGGATGAACCTTGAATGAGCGGAAAACCATCAATCAACACTTGATTATAAACGCCCGAAAGTCCCAGAATGCGTAACTCTTTGGAATTGGTGATGACGTTGGTGGTTTGTGCCTGAACGGTTGTTTGTGTGCCAAAACAGCCAGCTAAATCACAGCAAGCAGCCTTCCCCAATTCTATTTCATTGATCTGTTCTGTTTTGATCGGATTGATGTCAGAAATAGTCACGCCGTCCCGTTGTCCTTTTACGGTCACTTCGCCTAAACTTTGGATTGTAGCTAGTTGAAAGGCTACAGAACGCTGACCAAGTTCTATCAAGATAGTATCGGGCAGATAGCCGACATAACTAGCTACTAGCTGTTTTGGATCATCCTCAGTTAAGTTAATAACAAAATCCCCGTCTACGTCTGAAACGCTCCCTATTGTCGTTCCTGCCCAATACACACTCGCGCCTATGAGTGCTTCTCCTTTTTCATTGAGGATGCTTCCAGAGATAGTTTGCGCATTTGCGAAAAAAGGAAAAAGAAGAAGTGGAAATAGATAACGAAGCATTAGTTTTTTTAGAGAAAGAGAAGTTGTGTAGTTGAAAAAGAGGAGGAAGGGGTGAAGTTGACAGGCACTTTTGAAGTGACTGTCAACAACAAATTATAGTTTCACTTTATACGGTCGGTCATTTGGATTTTCACAACCACTTGTGCCTTCGATAGCGGCATAAATCGCTTTTTCGCTTACCAAAGCAGGATCGAATTGCACCAAAAATTTAGAAATCGCCCCTTTGCTCTTTACTTCGCAAGTAGTAACGCCTGCTAGTTCTTCTACATTCTTGGAGATAGCAGCAATGTCTCTAGAACAACCGACGCCCTTGACTTTGACCGTCATTTTTTCGGCTGTTACGACTTCGACTGCCTCGACGGTCGAAGCGGTGGCTGCTTGAGCGGTTGCTACTCCTACGGATATTGTAGTTAACAGGCACGCTAGACAAAATAATTTGATGTGTTTCATTGGATACTGTTTTTGATTGGCTACAAATATCGGCAACTTTCGGCGGATAAGCCTTATGAAGATTGTTATTGAAAAGCTAATAGGAAGACTTTAGATAGTAAACGGTAAATAATAGACGATTAAACTTGTTAAAAGATGTCGTGGAGAAGATAATGACTACGCTACAACTGGTGACGAAGCTGTTGAAACGCCTTCCCTAAATACTCAATCAACTGTCCAGCGATCAAACTCTCCATACTTTCTTCTTGAGCAGCCAAATCGCCAGCCATACCATGCAAATGCACACCTAAGCAAGCTGCCTTTTCCGACTCGTAGCCTTGTGCCATAAGACCTGTTAAGATGCCAGTCAATACATCGCCGCTACCTGCTGTTCCCATTCCAGGATTGCCTGCGGTGCTAAAATAAGTATTGCCCTGCGGTGTGGTGATGCTGGTATGTCCACCTTTCAAAACAATAACACAATTGAGTAGTCTAGATTGCTCTTTTTGCGTCTGCCAACGCGCCCAGTTGGTAGTGTGTTCTCCAAAAAGTCGATCAAATTCTTTGGGGTGTGGTGTGAGGATGCTATTCTTGGGCAAATGCTGGAAGAACGGTTTATTTTTCGCCAAAATATTCAACGCATCTGCGTCAATGACTAAAGGTCGTTTGGCAGCTTTTAGCAGCTTTTCTACTGCTTGCACACTCAAGGGATCTGTTCCCAAACCTGGTCCGATTCCAATTGCTTTGTACTGCTTCACCTCAGTCGTCACTTCGGTTAGTAAATAGTCATTTCGATCCACCAAGACCATCGCTTCTGGTAGGCTAATCTGTAGAATAGCGTACCCTATTTTTGGAATGTGTACACTCAACAAACCTGCGCCAGCATGAAGACACGATCTAGCAGACAGCACTGCTGCCCCCATTTTGCCATAACTGCCAGCGACAACAAGCGCATGACCGTATGTTCCTTTGTGATCAAAACGTTGGCGGATTTTCAGTAGAGGAGCTATGCCTTTATCATCCAAGAAATAATGACTACTACTTTGTTCTTCCATACCTGCTTTCGATAGCTCAATGTTTACTATCTGCCATTTGCCTACATACTTCGCGTGTTCCGCAAAAAAGAAACTCAATTTTGGGCGTTCAAAACTGATCGTGTGTGTGGCTTGAATAATAGTGCCTTCTGCTGCTTGATCGGCGTACAAGCCTGAAGGCAAGTCAATGGCGACTATCTCATCGAAGTTGGCATTGATGTATGCAACAACGGTCGCCCAATAACCTTCCACAGGACGACTCAATCCAGAACCAAACAGGGCGTCAATAGCCACTGCGGACTCGTTCACTTCTGGCAACTCCTCCCCTTTCTGTATCCGCCGATACGGAACAGTTTTAGGTAGTCTTTCTTGGTTGGTGCTGTTTTCTTCACTTGCTTTCCCAATCATTGCTTGAATGACATTGACTTGATAGTTACGACCCTCTAATAAGCGAGCTATCGCCAATCCATCACCACCATTGTTGCCAGTGCCACACCAAATGACTACTGAACTTTCTGTGTCGTATAGGTTACAGAATGCTTCCACGAAAGCTTTAGAGGCGCGTTCCATTAGATCAATAGATGAAATCGGTTCGTGTTGAATGGTGTATTGGTCGAGTTCGTGTGTTTGGGCAGCAGTGAATATCTTCTTCATTCTCTAGTTTGAACATTTGGCTTTTAGAACGTTGGCTCCGACCGATTTGTTAGCACGATCACGATTGCATTGCAATTTTAGATTTTTCAGAAATTTACGGCTGAGTAGATTATATTTTCAACCTATCGTTGAACACTACCACCACTTATTGGTCATAAAAAGAATGTTCTACCACCTTCTCCTCCCTGTATTACGAAAACTTCTATCTTTAAGCTACAAACAAAAAACAACACCCATGATTCGCTTGCTACTCACTTCGGCTATTAGTCTATCTTTCATAATGATTCAGGCACAAACCTGGGATCTCTACCCTGTCGATTTTGGTGGTAAACCTGCCATTGCAGTGGACGGTTCTGACCAAGTGCATCTAGCATATATGCTGGAAGAAACTGATGGTGGATTCATTCGTCATGCCGTGTGGCGAGATGGTCAAGTAGATACGACACTCATCGATCAAGCCTATTATTATGGACCATTGGACATAGCCATTAGTCCAGATGGCTACCCTGCGATTGCGGTACATCATCATGACGACGAAGACGAATACATTTATCGTTGGGATGGTTTGTTGTGGGAAGCCTTGCCAGTCAGAAGTGAAGGACATGACGGTTGGGATAATTCGATCACGTTCGATCAAGCTGGCAACATACATACAAGTTCCATAGACCCAGCTCAGTTTGGTAGCGCAGCTGGCGTAGAATATGGTTTTTTCGATGGAACAGAATGGACAAAAGACAGTATCGACGCGGGACCCGCTAGCTATGAATACTCGACTTGCATTCAAGTGGATAGCGAAGGCAAGCCACATCTTGTTTTCTACGATGATTTTGGTGATAATCTGGTCTATGCACACCAGCAGAATGAAGCATGGGAGAACTTTACGATTGCGAATAA
>CAYLPW010000281.1:0-5617 GCA_964385665.1 uncultured Saprospiraceae bacterium | reverse complement strand
GGATGGTTAGCACGTCTATGTTGTTGCCCAACTCTTGCTTTAGGGTAGCTATGGTGTTTTCTACTTTTGTTGGATTACGATTCAGCATCACCACTTTTGCGCCTTTAGCTAGCAACATCTTTGCTGCTTCAAATCCCGTTCCACTGGTTGTTCCTGTTATCACGAACGTTGCCCCTTTAAGCGAACCGATTCGTTCAGGTGTCCAGCCTTCTTTTCCAAATTGATGGGTACTCATGCTTACTTGTATTTTTTAATTCGTAAGAATGAGGCAAAGGTAAGGGGGTAGGGAGCACCATGGCTTATACGAAATCTCGAATCTTGTATATTTTTTGGTTGTTGGTGAGCTATGTATGTCGTCAGCTTCGCTATAATTTAAAATCAAATCGCTACTTTGTCAAACCCATTGAAGGAATAAGGAGTTAAAAAAGAAAATAGTGGTTATCAAAGAATATTAGCTTTTTCAAGATAGGTTTCCAATTTTGCTTAACCAATGATTTTTCGCTGAAATGTCTAACATCTAACATCTAAAATCTCTACCTAAAACATGCTGACAGTACAAGATCAAGAACAACTGAAAACCAAAGGAATCACAGAAGAGGCAGTCGCCAAGCAACTCAATTACTTCAAAGAGGGATTCCCGTACACGAAAGTCATCCGCGCTGCTACGATTGGCGATGGCATCATTCGTTTAGACAACGACGCCTTACAGCGCTACGTCCAGCAATATGAGCAGCAAAGTAAGAGGCTGCAAATCTATAAATTCGTGCCAGCTTCAGGGGCAGCTAGTCGGATGTTCAAGTCTATTTTCGCCTACGTCGATAGTGAGGACGACATCGAAGAGCATCCAAAAGCAAAAGAAATTGTGGAGCATCTAGACCAATTGGCTTGTAAAAACGATTTGGCGGATGCGTTGAAGAAAAATGGCAAGGAGTTAGATCAACTAATCGAAGCAAAAGATTACCGAAGCATCCTAAAGGCGTTGCTGTACGATGAAGGTTTAGGTTATGGGCAATTGCCAAAAGGACTCTTACAATTTCATACCTACGGCGATACGACGCGCACGCCAGTCGAGGAACACCTAGTAGAAGGTGCTAATTACTGCGCAGATGAGGAAGGGCTATCCTATTTGCATTTCACGGTTTCGCCAGAACACGAAGATCGCTTCAAAGCACTATTGAAAGAAAAACAGAAACACTACGAAAAAGAACATAGTGTCGAGTATAAAATTGACTTTTCGCAGCAGCAACCCCATACAGATACTATTGCTGTAGATATGGAGAATCAGCCTTTTCGCATGGACGATGGAAGTGTACTGTTTCGACCAGGTGGACATGGCGCACTTATCGAAAATTTGAATGCTTTGGATGCGGATATTGTGTTCATCAAAAATGTAGACAATGTCGCACCAGATCGCTTGAAAGAAGATACATTCAACTACAAAAAGGCGATTGGCGGAAAGTTGCTAGAACTGCGGAGTCGTATTTTCTACTACCTACAGCGACTCGATCAGGACGAATATGCTGGTGTGCTTCATGAAGTAGAGCATTTTCTGTCAGATGAGTTGTTCTTAGAGTTACCTGCCCATTACGCAGCTTTGACCACAGAAGAGAAAGCAAAATGGTTGCATGGAAAACTCAATCGACCGATTCGCGTCTGTGGAATGGTCAAAAATGAAGGTGAACCAGGTGGTGGTCCATTTTTTGCTGAAAATCCTGATGGAACGGTCTCTCTACATATTGTGGAAAGCGCACAATTCGATCCAGATGATGAAAAACAACAAGAACTATTAAGAACTTCTTCCCACTTCAATCCAGTAGATTTAGTTTGCACACTAAAAAACTATGAAGGGAATAATTTTGATCTAACCCAATTCGTTAATCACCAACAAGGATTCATCGCTGAAAAATCGAAGGAAGGACGAAAACTCAAAGCACTAGAACTACCAGGTTTATGGAATGGCGCAATGGCAGATTGGAATACCATTTTTGTGGAAGTACCTATTTCTACCTTTAGTCCAGTAAAACAAGTGAATGATTTGTTGCGAGATACGCATAGGTGAGAGCGTGAGAGAAAAGCCTGCTTTTACTTGGATAAAAAAAACACAATTTTTTCTCCTTCGGATGCAACATCGTTGCAGAAAATACATTTATATTTGCAACATTGTTTCATTAGAATTAGGTGAAGGATAAATTATGCTTTTTGGCGTTCAGTTATTCTTCCACCATTTCTACAAAAATCACTCGAAGATGAAGTTTATCTCATCCATTTTGTTGTTTGCTGTACTATTCAGCTTTACAGCCTGCGAGCAAGATGATCCTGAAGTACCCAACGAAGAAGAGCTAATCACGACGTTAACGTACACTTTAGTTCCAAAATCAGGAGGTGCGCCCGTAGTATTTATTTTTCAAGACTTAGATGGCGACGGCGGTAGTGCTCCTATCATCACGACTGGAAACTTAGCTGCCAATACCGCTTACGATGGTATGATTATTCTCCTCAATGAAGAAGAAACACCACCAGAAAATATCAGTGAGGAAGTAGCAGAGGAAGACGATGAACACCAATTTTTCTTCCAAACAACCGTACCAGGTTTGAACATCGCTTACGAGGACGCAGACGACGATGGAAATCCAATCGGTCTAGCAACGACACTGACAACTGGTGATGCTGCTGATGGAACGATGACGATCATTCTACGTCACGAACCGGACAAAGAAGCAACTGGTGTAGCTAATGGTAGCATCACCAATGCTGGTGGCGAAACAGACATAGAAGTCACATTTAATGTATCCGTACAATAGCTATAAGAAATATAGTATAGTAGGCATTGCTCTTCTCTGGGCAATGCCTTTTTTTGCGCAACAGTGTGTGTGGCAATTGAATGGGGCAGTTACTGATGCTGACACGCAAGAGCCATTGTTTGCCGCCAATATCTATATTCGAGAAGCTGCTGTTGGTGCAGTGACAGACGAGCAAGGACGATTTGAGATTAGTAACTTATGCAATGGTGACTATCATCTCATCGTCAGCCATATTGGTTGTGAAACCAAGCAGATTTTTGTACATATTCACGAAGACACAACCATACAAGTCAATTTAGCGCACAATAGTACACTGCTAGAAAGTGTCGTCGTTACGGAACGGCAAACAGAACAATCGACACAAAACACCCAACTGATCGGTCAACAAACCATCAGTGAAAGTGCCTATCAGAATCTAGCCACTTTGCTCACCAATATATCTGGTGTCAGTTCTATTAAAAGCGGTGGAGGTATCGCCAAACCCATTGTACATGGACTATATGGCAACCGTCTGACGGTACTCAATAACGGTGTCGCTCAAAGCGGTCAGCAGTGGGGGAACGACCATAGTCCTGAAATAGATCCACAAGTAGCGCAGAAGATTCGTGTCATCAAAGGAGTGAGTGCATTAGCGTATCCTGGTGCCAACTTAGGAAGCGTCATTCTCATCGAACCCGAACGAGTACAAAATGAACCGCATCTGCACGGCAAAATCAGCTACTTTCATGAGACAAATGGACGTGCAAATGGACTCAATACGCAATGGCAGCGGAACATGGGAAATTGGGCGTGGAAAGTCAATGGTACACTCAAACAAAACGGAGATCGACGTACTGCCGACTATTTTTTGCGAAATACTGGTGTGCGAGAGGCAAACGTAGCCGTACAGTTGGAACAAACTTCTTCTGAGCGATGGCGAAATGAGTTGTACTTCAGTTCTTTCAATTCGGAGTTGGGCATATTGCGTGGTTCGCATGTGGGTAACTTAACTGACTTACGTTTTGCTTTTGATCGAGATGTTCCATTCTTTACCGAAGAATCATTTCGTGCCGGTATAGAACCACCCAAACAACGGGTCAATCACCAACTATTGAAGCTAAATTCTCGCTATTTTATCAATGAAAATGAGTGGATCGAGTTGAAAGCAGCAACTCAACTCAATTTGCGTAAAGAATTCGATGTGCGCCGAAGTGGACGCTCGGATATTCCAGTATTAAGCTTACGCCAATGGACACAGTTTTTAGAAGCGCAATACGAACGAGAGTTCAACAACGACAGTCGTTGGACATCTGGATTACAAACGAACATCACTAACAATCTCAACAATCCTGAAACTGGTATCTTACCACTCATTCCAGACTATATTGCCTATGAATCTGCCGTTTATACCATCCTAAAAAAGCAAGTTGGACAATGGAACTGGGAAGGCGGTGCGCGTTATGAGTATGTGCAGCAAAACGCTGTAGTGATCTCCAGAAATAGCAGTCGTGACATCCTTCGATTTAATGAAAGCTATCAAAATCTAAGTGCATCCTCTGGTCTACAGTACAGAATGACGCCAACTTTGTCTTGGCAGTTCAATGTGGGTTATGCAGAGCGTAGTCCAGCTGTGAACGAGTTGTACAGTAGTGGACTACATCAAGGAGTCAGTGGCATCGAAGAGGGAAATGCAGAATTGAATTCAGAACATGCCTTTAAAAGCACACTCTCACTCAGCGGCAATTTGAATGCTCGTTTTTCTTTTGAAGCACTTGGTCACTATCAGTACATTCAAGACTACATTTTTTTGCAGCCGCAAGATGAGTTGCGTTTGACGATTCGGGGGGCGTTTCCTGTTTTTGGGTACGAACAAACCAATGCCCGTATCTATGGGCTAGACTTATCTATGCACTATCAACTGACGGATAGCTGGCGCATCAAAGGGATATATAGCTTTCTACGAGGTGATGACCGTAGCCAGCAACTACCGCTTATCAATATGCCTGCCAACAATTTGAGTCACACGTTGAGCTATGAGAAAAGCAAGTGGAAAGGCATTGAAAATATTCAGTTGGAAGTGGGTAGCCGCTATGTATTTCAGCAGAATCATTTACTCATAGAGCAAGATTTTGTTGCTCCGCCAGCTGCCTATCATCTACTGAATGTTCATATTGCTGGAGATGTGAAATGGCGAAAGCAACGGTTTCGCTTATTTATGAAAGTCGATAACGCACTAAACGTCCGATATCGAGATTACCTAAATCGGCAGCGTTATTTTGCGGATGATTGGGGACGAAATGTTATTTTTGGAGCGAGTTTTGAACTCTGATGTTCATTTTCTCATACTCTTGGACGTACGCATTCATTCGTATGCTTCATATGGTTTCATTTCTATAAATCCTTTTCGATGAACTTATCCGTATTCAAACAATATTTGTCCAATCTTTCCGAAATAGCTTTCCAACTACCAGATGGCACACTTGTCCCTCGTCATTTTCATGTGACCGAAGTCGGAAAAATTCAAAAACAATTTATAGACTGTGGTGGCAAGTTTCGGAGTGAAGAAACGATCAATCTACAACTTTGGGAAGCTGATGACTACGACCACCGCTTACATCCAGAGAAGTTAGTCTACATCATCGACTTAGCAACGAAACAATTGCAGTTGCCAGATGCAGAAATCGAAGTAGAATATCAAGGCACGACAATTCAGAAGTTCGCGTTGGATTTTGATGGGCAGCAGTTCTTACTGACCAGCAAGCAGACAGCCTGCTTGGCGCAATGTGTTCCTGAATCGGCAACAAGCTTTGATTTGCCACAAGTGGGTAGTTGCTGCT
>CAYLPW010000280.1:0-5649 GCA_964385665.1 uncultured Saprospiraceae bacterium | reverse complement strand
TCCAAATTAAAAATCTCCTGCTTGAGTCGTTCCGATTCTACCAAAATATCTTTACCGCTTAGATAATCTTGAATCCGCTCATCTTGAATGTTGGACTGCTTGTAAATGTAGCTCGAAAAATAGCGCATTTCAAAAACATCTTCCCAGCTCAAAGTCTCTAGATCATTTAAACCAGTGACGACAGGGCAGTGTGCCAATACTTCCCGACAGTGCGGATAGTAGATCCAGAACAAAGGGGTTTCGTACTTAATAATCCCGTTTTCGGAATGTGCAGAACGTATAGGCGCAATGCCCAATAAACGTGTTTTCATCGTCGACGTCCGACTGTCAAAAAAGGCAACTTCCTTCAACCGGTAACGGACGATTTCAGCTGGATCAATATTATGACGAACGATCTGATAAGTGACTTCATAGGTTTCTGGATCGACCACCTCAAACGTATCGGCACGGAAAAGTTGTTGGTCAATTTCTTGACGAGAAAGTGGTGTAGAAAAGCGATCATCTTCGGCACTGTACGCTTTTATTTTTTCTTCAAAAATAGCGCTCAGGAGAACATCAAAAAACGTATGATCTGGATAGCGAAATGGCAAATTGATCTTTTCGCGCGTATCAATGACGCGCCAAATTCGTTTCTCCCAAAGGATATCCGCTTCTCGAACAGGTGCGTACGGTAAGACGCGACGCTCCTTTAACAAACGTTTCGGCGTGATCTCATCTAGAGGTGAATCTGCTAAGAGCGACTGTGCTTCCAGATTGCCTTTGATAGCCAAACAAAGGATCAGTGTAGTGATGGCAATGCTTCTCATGAACTAGTGAATCTGTGTGTTTCCTCGTCGTCTTGTTGAATGGTTCTTTATCGAAACGAGATTTTAACAGTTTGTAGTTCATGTTGTATGATAATTTTTTATAATGTGATAGGTGCAAGCAGACGATGCTCCTTTGTTTAGATCCTTTCACCCATGAGCTACTTAAACTAATTATGTGTATCAACCCATCTTCTTGAGTGTACTTTCTATTGCACTCCAAAAGCTTTCACACAGGGCTAGCCGTAGCTATAGGGATGCTTGTGCTGTAATTCAAAATTAGGAAACTCTGTGTTCCTTTTCTGAATAGATTAGCCACAAAATAACTTAGTTTAACATCTACGTACTTCATTATTGGATTTGGTATTACTTTCTAAAAATAGCTGCCGCTCGCTCTAGATCTTCTGGTGTGTCAATCCCAAAGCTTTGCTCCTCTGTCAACGAAACTGAAATGGAAAAGCCTGCTTCCAGCCATCGCAATTGTTCCAACTTCTCTACCTGTTCCAATTGACCAACAGCTAGTTCAGTTAATTGTAAAAGCGTGTTTCGTTCAAACGCATATAGTCCTAAATGCTGTAAATATTGATGTTGCAAATGCCAATCATTGGGCGATATATCTCTAAAGAAAGGAATGGGTGAACGGCTAAAATACAAAGCGCGTTCTCGTGCATCGCGCACTACTTTTACGACATGTGGCGAATGCACTGCTTGCTCATTCTGAATAGATACAGCTAATGTCGAAATCGTAGTTGTTTTTTTTAACAAAGGCTGCACTACTGAATTCAACTGTTGTGGCGAAATAAATGGTTCGTCCCCCTGTACATTGATGACTATGTCATAATCAGAATGCCGATTAGCGACTTCCGCACAGCGATCTGTTCCACTCAGATGTGTACGAGCTGTCATTTCCACTGCAAACCCTAACGATTGTACGTGCGCGTGAATTCGTTCATCGTCTGTAGCCACTATTACGTGGTCGACAACCTCTGCCCTATCTACTTGTTCACATACTCGTTGGATCATGGTTCGTCCACCGATAATAGATAGTGGCTTCCCAGGAAATCGAGTAGAGGCGTAGCGCGCAGGAATGATTGCAATAACTTTCATGTATCTATTTCTGCTTTTTATTGATAGTCACATAGCAATCATCAAGATCAAATAATGACTGCTTCATATCTCTAATTATCACTTTAGTCAGGGACGTTTCCTACTTTTGTGAACTAGGGTATAAGAAAAACCCAATGCTTTTTTGAGAAAACCGTTGTGTTATGATCGAAACGTTTTAAGAACCAAAAGAGTTAAGTACTTGAAAGCAGTCACCTCAATCCGAAACAACTCAACCTATGCAGTATTTCAACCAATTCTTACTATTTACTATCTTGTGGTGTAGCTGTGCTGTCAGCCATGCGCAGTCCGTCGCTCCACAACTAACGCTGAGTGACACCCTATTCATTCAACGTAACAAGATGGGTATTAAAACTTTTCAGCATCAAGTACGCTATGGACAAACTACCCAATCTATCAAAGAGTACTATCGACTGAGTGATGAGGAGTGGGATTTTTTCAATCTACAATACAAAGGACGTGCTGTTGCTGTTGGTGAGCTGATTAGTGTTCCTATTCCCAATCGAGCGATCATTCGTTACGAACAATCCAGTACATACAATCGAAGAACCTGTATCCCTATCATCCATATTGTCAAACGAGGAGAAACATTTTTTAGCATCTACAAACGGTTCTACGATATTGATGAAAAGATATTGATGCAACGAAACAACTTGAAAAGCACGAATCTAAAGATTGGACAGCGACTGCATGTCGGTTGGTTCAATACGAATGGAGTGCCGCCAGCAAAGGAAGGAGCTACACCCATTTCCCCCGAAATGCAAGAAATGATACCCTATCGTGACCTTTACTTTCAACGATTGGCATCTAGAGACGAATTTGAGCATAGTGGCATGGCTGTGCAATCGGATGTGGGTGCATTGCGCTATGGGTATAAAGTCTATCATGACTACGCAAAAGTCGGCAGTTGTATCCGCCTTACCAATCCAGCAAGAAATGCAACAGTCTACGCCGAAGTGGTGGGACGCATCCCAAGTAGCATCAAACAACAGTATTTTGGACGTGAAATCCTAGCTGTTTATACGCCAAAGATCAGAAGAGTACTCGGTATAGTCGATCAGCAGTTTTATGCAGTGATTCGGTTTACGAAGTAGAAAAATTTAGCTAAAACTACCTTTATCAAATAAGACAAATGAAACATTATCAGAATATATTAGAGACGATCGGCAATACGCCTCTGGTCAAAATCAATAAAATTACGAAGGATATTCCAGCCACCGTCTTAGGGAAAGTGGAAACCTTTAATCCAGGCAACTCCATCAAAGATCGGATGGCATTAAAAATGCTTGAAGACGCCGAAGCACGAGGCGACATTCAGCCAGGTGGCACTATCATTGAATGCACCTCTGGCAACACGGGAATGGGACTAGCCATTGCGGCAGCCGTAAAAGGCTATCGTTGTATTTTTACGACCAGCGATAAGCAAAGTAAAGAGAAAATTGATTTGCTGAAAGCAGTCGGCGCAGAAGTGATTGTTTGCCCGACGAATGTCACGCCTGACGACCCACGTTCCTACTATTCCGTTGCCGAACGATTGAGTAAAGAAATTCCCAATTCGGTCTGGTGCAACCAGTACGATAATCTGTCCAATCGGCAAGCACACTACGAATCGACTGGTCCTGAAATTTGGGATCAGACGGAAGGAAAGATTACACATTTAGTAGTCGGTGTTGGTACAGGCGGTACGATTTCAGGAACGGCGAAATACTTGAAGGAACAGAATCCTGACATTCAGATTTTAGGCATTGATACGTATGGTTCGGTCTTCAAAAAATACCACGAGACGGGCGAATTCGATGAAAAAGAAATCTATCCCTATATCACCGAAGGAATCGGAGAAGATATTCTACCTAAAAATGTAGACTTCGACTTGATCGACTATTTCGAGAAAGTGACCGATAAGGATGGAGCGATTATGACGCGTCGTTTGGCACGCGAAGAAGGCATTTTGGTGGGCTACTCGTGTGGTTCTGCCATGCAAGGTGCTATGCAGTTGAAAGATCGCTTCAAAGAAGGAGATGTCGTCGTCGTCATTTTCCACGATCATGGGAGTCGCTACGTGGGTAAAGTATTCAACGACGATTGGATGCGCGAACGCGGCTTTTTGGAGGATGAACTGAAAGTGCGTGATGTCATTCACATGAAAAAAGACAAAGAATTCATTGGCATTCAACAGACAGAGAGCGTGCGTCGAGTGTTTGATTTGATGCGTGAAAAAGAAATTTCGCAAATGCCTGTGATGGACAATGGAACGATTGTGGGGGCAGTGACAGAGAGCAGCGTGTTATCTTATATTTTGGAAAATCCAATGCAGCATCCAGATGTAGCCGTACAAAAAATTATGAGTGCACCCTTTCCAATCGTCGAGCCAGATATGTCTTTCCGACAACTGGGCAAGTTCTTTGATCGTAAAATACCAGCGGTCATTTCACGGGATCGCGCGGGCGAAATGCACATTTTAACGCAGTATGATATTATACAGGCACTTTAACTGTCTAGATAATAGATATTAGACGTTAGACAATAGACTTTTGAAGCGTCAACTTTAAAAACTTCGAAAGTTTATTGCTCTTCCCCTTATGACTCAACTCAATC
This sequence comes from uncultured Saprospiraceae bacterium, assembly GCA_964385665.1. Taxonomy (GTDB): domain Bacteria; phylum Bacteroidota; class Bacteroidia; order Chitinophagales; family Saprospiraceae; genus JAAUTG01. Next base: position 1,126 of record CAYLPW010000280.1, on the reverse strand, counting down.
TTCATCTATGCAATCCAATAGTCGTTGGCTAGACATTCTCAAAACCATCGTATTTGCTAGTATCGGCATTGGAATTCTATATCTGCTCTATCGGTCACAGCAGGCAGAGTACATGACCTATTGCGCCGAAAATGGTGTGTCAGATGAAGATTGTAGTCTATTGGACAAAATTTGGCAAGACTTTCGATCCGTTAATTATCTGTGGATTGGTGTCGTGTTGATTTGTTACATCATCAGCAATATCAGTCGAGCGATTCGTTGGCAAATGCTCATTCAGCCTTTAGGTCATCAAGTGCGCTTTGGAAATGCTTTTTTTACGATCATGTTGGGCTATTTCACCAACTTGGGCATTCCACGTCTTGGCGAATTTGTGCGGGCAGCCACCATGTCGCGCTACGAAAAAATACCAGTTGAGAAGTTGATGGGGACGGTAGTCGTCGACCGTATTTTTGATGCGGTGACCATGCTGACGATGATTGGGGTAGCATTGCTATTAGAGTTCGATACGCTTTGGTCGTATTTCACTGCCAATTTCGACGGAGCAGCCAAACTCAACAGTCTCACCAATACTTACTTGCTTTGGCTGTTGATGGGTCTAGGGATTCTCTTCTTTTTCGTTGTTTACTTCTTTCGTGCTTTTTGGATGAGTACTCAACTGGGACAGCGACTGATAGGCATGATTAAGGGTTTTCTGGAAGGCATTCAGAGTATTCGAGGCATTGATCGACCAGTTTGGTTTGTCGCGCACAGCATCAATATTTGGTTCATGTATTTCCTGATGACCTACTTAGCCTTTTTCGCTTTTGAACCGACTGCTCAATTGTCTGCGATCACCGGATTGATGACTTTTCTATTTGGGGCATTTGGCATTGTGCTGCCTTCTCCTGGCGGTGTGGGTGCCTATCAGTTCTTTGTGCAAGAATGTTTGACGATCTACGGCATCGAAGGGACAGATGCGTTTTCATTCGCTAATATTCTGTTCTTTTCGATACAGATTGGAGCAAATGTGCTACTGGGTTTGGTCGCTTTAGTGATGTTGCCGTTGTTGAATCGAAAGTAGAGCAAAAAATTAAGCGTCGGAGGTTGTACTTTCGATGGAACTTTCGTTCACCAACAAGCACAACAC
>CAYLPW010000279.1:0-5801 GCA_964385665.1 uncultured Saprospiraceae bacterium | reverse complement strand
CAAGCCTTTGTATTTACGATTTTGGCAGCTTCTTATTTGGGAGCAGCGGTGGAAGAGGCGCACCACTAGTGGGCTGTTAGCTTTTGGCTATTAGCTATTGGCTTGTTCAGCGTACAAAGCATACTATTCAGCGATGGCAGTTAAGAGGTTCGCTGAACAGCTAGACAAAAAATTAGTAGACGATAGATATTAGATATTAGACCTTCTAGATGACTTTCTAATTTCTTATCGTTCGATATAAAATTTATTTTAATACAGTTCATTGATTTTGATAGAGGGCTTTTCTAAAGTCCAACATCTAAAGTCTAAAATCTTTAATAACATGACTGGTACTCTAACAGCAATTGGTATGGGTTTGGCAGTAATTGGCGCAGGCATCGGCATTGGCACCGTAGGTGGTAAAGCGATGGACGCGATTGCACGTCAGCCAGAAGCAGCAGGTGACATCCGATCTAACTTGATCTTGATGGCAGCCTTCATTGAAGGTGCGGCTTTGATTGCATTGATTTTAAGTTTCTTGACAAACGGGTAATCAATCGACCAACACAAAACAAGTGGTGCAGTAGTAGCGGTTGGCTGCGCTGCACGACTTTCAGTCATTCCCAAAGCAACCACAACGATTCATTCTTGATGACCTCACTTACTACTCTTTAAAGATGTTGACAATGGATATATTACTGTTAGAACGTTTCTCTCCATTTTTGCCCGATCCAGGTCAGTTGCTTTGGACGGTATTGACGTTCCTGATCTTTTGGTTCTTGATCGGTCGCGTTGCTTTCAAGCCAATTCAAAACGCCTTGAAAAAGCGTGAAAATGATATTCAAGATGCACTAGACGAAGCGAAACGCGCACGTTTGGAAATGTCGAACCTACAAGCTCGAAACAAAGAGCTGGAAAATCAGGCGCAAGTAGAACGCGCTAAGATTTTGAAAGAAGCAAAAGAGGCAAAAGAGTCGATCTTGAAAGAAGCGAAAGAGCGAGCAGACATAGAGTACAGACGACAAATTGCGTCTGTCAAAGAAGAAATCCAAAATCAGAAAATGGCAGCTATCACCGACTTGAAAAATCAAGCTGGTAATATGGCTATCGTCATCGCTGAACGCGTGTTGAAACGTGAACTAGACGACAAGAAAGACCAAGAACAATTCGTCAACCAATTAGTCGACGACATCAAACTAAACTAAACTATAAGCTGAAAGCTACAAACTGATGCAACTAAATGCAGTCAGCTAACAGCCAATAGCTAATAGCTAATAGCTAAAACATGTCTTTATCTAAAGTAGCCACGCGGTACGCGAAATCCTTGATCGACTTAGCGCAAGAGCGCAACGAATTGGATCGAGTGTACGAGGATGTTGTGTTCTTTCAAGAAGTAGCTTCCAATAAAGATTTCAGATCATTACTGACTAGCCCGATCATTAACGTCGACAAGAAGCGAAGTATCTTTAAAGCTATCTTCGAAGGAAAGACGACTGAAATGATGGATAAGTTTCTAGACATTGTGTTGAGGAAAGGACGAGAGGATGCATTGCTTCTAATCATGCGTGCTTTCGACACCCAGTACAAGTCGATCAAGCACATCAGTGATCTAAAAATCACGAGTGCTGTGCCGCTGACACAGGACGCGATATCGTCGATCAAACAAAAGCTAATTAATGAAAACGCGATCTACCCAGATGCAGAGGTAGTGACAGAAGTCGACCCTTCTTTGGTTGGTGGTGTTGTATTAGAGTTCGGCGGACAATTGTACGATGCGAGTGTCGCTCGTAAGTTGAGTGCCTTGAAGAAGGAGTTTACAGGAAACTTGTATATCTCTCAAATTGAAAATAAATAAGAGAGCTATTGGCTATTAGCCTTTAGCTGTTGGCTATTCAGCACCTTATCGCTTTGATGAGAAGATGAAGTTCTGATTGCCTCTAATATAAAAGTAGACTTAATGGCTTAATGGTCTAATGTCTATTATCTAACGTCTAACATCTAAATAAAATAAATATGGCAGTTGCGGTAAAACCAGACGAAATATCAGCGATACTAAAGCAGCAACTTTCTGGCTTTAGTACGGCTACCGATTTAGAAGAAGTAGGTACCGTTCTTCAAGTAGGAGACGGTATTGCTCGGGTCTATGGCTTGACGAAAGCACGTGCGGGCGAGCTAGTAGAGTTTGAAACTGGTACGCAAGCGATCGTCTTGAACTTGGAGGAAGATAACGTGGGAGTCGTATTGATGGGAACAAGCGATAACATTCGTGAGGGGTCAACAGTACGCTTAACGGGTAAGATTGCTTCTATTGATGTCGGCGAAGGTATGGTTGGTCGAGTGGTAAATCCACTAGGTGAGCCGATTGATGGAAAAGGAGAAATTGGTGGAACGAAGTACGAGATGCCATTGGAGCGTAAAGCACCTGGTGTGATCTATCGTCAGCCGGTGAATGAGCCATTACAGACTGGTATCAAAGCGATTGATGCGATGATTCCAATTGGTCGTGGACAGCGTGAGCTAATCATTGGTGACCGTCAGACTGGTAAAACGGCGATTGCGATTGACACCATTTTGAACCAAAAAGAATTCTACGATAGAGGAGAGCCTGTTTACTGCATCTATGTAGCAACTGGTCAAAAAGCATCTACCGTAGCACAAGTAGTGCGTGTATTGGAAGAGCGTGGTGCGATGGATTACACAGTCGTTGTTTCGTCTTCCGCTGCTGACCCTGCACCTTTGCAGTTTTATGCACCGTTTTCAGGAGCAGCTATCGGAGAGTATTTCCGAGATACAGGTCGCCCAGCATTGATCGTATATGATGATTTGTCGAAGCAAGCAGTAGCTTATCGTGAGGTATCGCTGTTGTTGCGTCGTCCTCCAGGTCGTGAGGCGTATCCTGGTGATGTTTTCTATTTACACTCTCGTTTATTGGAGCGGGCAGCGAAGATCATCAACAACGATGAGATCGCGCAGCAGATGAACGATATTCCAGATTCTCTACGTGAGGCTGGTATCGTAAAAGGAGGTGGTTCTTTGACGGCACTACCGATCATTGAAACACAAGCAGCGGACGTTTCTGCCTATATTCCAACCAACGTAATTTCCATTACCGACGGTCAGATTTTCTTGGAGTCTAACTTGTACAATGCAGGTATTCGTCCAGCGATTAACGTAGGTATTTCGGTGTCGCGTGTAGGTGGTTCGGCACAGATCAAACCAATGAAAAAGGTATCTGGTACACTAAAATTAGATCAAGCGGCATATCGAGAACTAGAAGCCTTCTCGAAGTTTGGTTCTGATTTGGATGCAGCGACGAAAGCGGTACTTGATAAAGGAAAGCGCAACGTGGAAATGTTGAAGCAAGACCAGTATTCGCCAGTGCCTGTAGAGAAGCAAGTTGCGATCATCTATTTAGGGGTGAATAACTTGATGAGCGATGTACCTGTAAATAAGGTAAAAGAATTCGAAGACCTGTTCTTAACGACACTAGAGCAGCGTTTCCCAGAAGTATTGGCATCTTTCCGTGATCCAAAAGGTCAAGTGAAAGGGGAGTCAGCGGAGACGTTGAAGAAGTTGGCGGCGGAATTGAGTTCACAATATAAGTAAGCTGTTGGCTTTTAGCTTGTTCAGCGGATGGTTTTAATTCAGCAGTTTTATCATACACTTGCTCTTGCTATACAGCGAGTACTCAGATAAAGCTTTAAAGGATAAAAGATAGGTTATAGATTGTGAGATTGAAGAGACTGTTTTGGTAAACTGCTGAATCGTCTCATAATCTCACAATCTCAAATCTCACAATCTCAACAAATGTCTGGAGCATTAAAAGAAGTACGGGAACGGATCACGTCGGTGAAAAAAACGCAGCAGATCACGAAAGCCATGAAAATGGTGGCAGCGGCAAAGTTGCGTCGTGCGCAGCAAGCGGTGACACAGATGCGTCCGTATGCAAATAAGCAACAGCAAATTTTGACCAACCTGTTGTCTAATTTAGATGGAGATGTGAATTCTTCTTTTGGAGTAGAGCGAGAGGTCAATCACGTTTGTATAGTGGTCGTCACCTCTAATCGAGGATTGGCAGGTGCATTTAATACAAATATCATTAAAGCAGCAGTTTACGCTATCGAAAATGAGTTCAAGCAGCAGTTAGCAGCAGGTCGTGTGAGTGTGTTGACGATTGGGAAAAAAGCGGCTGACTTTTTTAAGCGCAACTACAGTGATCAAGTAACGATTATTACGGATTATACTAGCCTATTTGAGGATTTAAGTTTCGACAACGTAGGACGTGTTTCGACAAATTTAATGAATGCCTTCGAGGAAGGAACGTATGATGTCGTACGCGTAGCCTATAGTCATTTCCGAAATGTAGTGATTCAGGAAGCGAAGGTTGAGGAGTATTTGCCAGTGCCGAAGTTAGAGCAAGTAGAAGGTGCAGTTCCAGTTCGTGCCAATTACATTTTCGAGCCAGGCAAAGAGGAGTTGTTGGAATATCTGATTCCAAGTATTCTACAGACGCAGTTCCATAAGTATCTGCTAGATACACATGCTTCCGAACATGGAGCGCGTATGACTGCTATGGACAATGCGACCGAAAATGCCGAAGAATTGCAGAAAGAGCTAAAAATTGCGTACAACAAAGCGCGTCAAGAAGCGATCACGAAAGAGATTTCGGAGATTGTGGGTGGTGCGGCTGCCTTGGAAGGGTAAACGGGGAAATTAAGGAGAGTTTCGAGAGGAAGGAGAGTTGAGAGAGGAGAAAGCTCATTTATAACGATTCATAACAAAAGCGTACGAATTCAGTCGTACTTTTAAAAATAAAAAAATGGCAACCAATAGAACATTCACGATGATTAAGCCAGACGCAGTCAAAGCTGGACACATCGGGGGTATTTTGAACCAAATTACTGAAGGTGGTTTCAGAATCGTGGCAATGAAGTTAACGCACCTATCCGCAGAGAAAGCTGGTGAATTTTATGCGGTACACAAAGGACGTCCATTCTATGATGAGTTAGTTGGATTTATGTCTTCAGGACCTATTGTAGCAGCGATTTTGGAGAAAGATAACGCGGTAGCTGATTTCCGTAAATTAATCGGGGCGACTAATCCAGCGGAGGCAGAAGAAGGAACGATTCGGGCGAAATACGCGACGAGTATCGGTGAGAATGCGGTACATGGTGCAGATTCTGACGAGAATGCAGAAATCGAGGGCAACTTCCATTTTGCAGGAACGGAGATGTTTTAGTCAAACTTGAGAAATAAAGAACTTGAGAAAAGCTGTCTTTGCCTTTGTGTAGAGACAGCTTTTCTTGTTTGCGGAGATGCTTATATTGTAGGTTCATTAAAATAGGAAAATAATGAGTTCACATCTTCACGCCACGCCAGAGGCAGGTATTGCGTTCTACCAAAACTTCAAAGACAAAGGAAAAGTAGTCATGCTGAATCTCCTTTGTTATCGAGCAACAGCAGACTATTCCAAGTCGCCTAACCTTGCACCAGATAAGGAGTTGACAGGAAAAGAAGCGTATAAATTGTACATGAAAAAGGCAGCTCCACTCATTGAAGAAGCAGGAGGGAAGGTATTGGTTTGGGGAGAAAGTAGTCAGTTTTTAATTGGTCCCGAAGCAGAAAGGTGGGATGCTGCACTATTGGTGCAGTACGAGTCAGCGGACGTATTCATAGCTTTTGCTCAAAGTGAAGCCTATCAAAAAGTAGCTCCTTATCGCACCGCAGCACTTGCCGATTCTAGGTTGCTGCCGATTGCTTCAAAACGTTAACCAATGGAATTGACAATTGATATTTTGGGTTGGATCGGTTCCATACTTCTT
>CAYLPW010000278.1:0-5804 GCA_964385665.1 uncultured Saprospiraceae bacterium | reverse complement strand
ACAGCGTATGACTTAAGCAGTGTAGAGGCGAAGCGATCTAAAAATCTCCTTTTCGCTTCGCTTTGTACTTCAATAAACTGTTGAAAATAGTGGGAGATAGCACATCTTGGGCGAGTACTTGGAGGAAAAAACCTAAGCGTTTGCGGAAAGGGACGCGGACTTCTTGCACTTGCCAATCGATCAGTCGTTTTTCTTTTCGACGAAAGAGGGCAAGGAAATTGTGGCGCTGACGTAGCCAGATTTGTTGGCGGGTGGTGAGTGGTTGGTAGGTTGGATGAGTCGTCAACTCATACTGGAATTGTTGCAGTAATGGGGCTTGAATGGTTTCGATTTGTTGAAGTTGCTTTGCGGTGAGGCGTTGTCGGTATGCGGTTAATTTATTCGTATCAAAGCGCGTATCGACATAGGCATTTTCGCCGCCTGTCTGTCGATGCTGTTCTAAATTCAGCATCTGTTCTTCGAAAGGCAACCCGACGAAAGCGCATAGTTTTTGTAACGTCGCTTCCGTTTCTTTGACCAAATCTTCATAATGGAGAAAGTAGATGTTGTTTTTGCCCAATAAACGTCGTGCCGCTAAGGCTTCCACATTGCCATCCATCCATTCTTGTGCGCAAAGGCGTAGTGGCTTGTTCGTGCGAGCATGCATACTATTAGTCACGGCGCGTCCATCTCGAATGATGTGGATGATTTTGGCATTGGGAACTAAATAAAAAAGTCCTTCTAGATAGTGCTGCAAATTGGGTGCTTTATCCATCCAGACCGTACATTTTTTAGCACTCAATTGCTGCTGAATGGATCGCTGAATCAGTTCCTGAATGCTATCGTATTGATCGAGTTGTTCCCAATCCAAAAGCTCCGCTAAAATTCCTTTATAGTCTTGTTGAATGAGTTGTTGCAGACGCGCGGTTTGATCGGCAGTGATGGTGTCGCCCAATCGCTCTCGATAGTTTTTAAAACAAGTGATGATTCGGAAAGCGGTGGAGCGAGGCTGCATATGAATCTGCGAGTGTCCACTAAGAAGAAAAGACAAGAGTGTTGTACCAGAACGTTGAACGCCAGAGATGAAGAAGATGGATGAATTGTTAGTCATTTTAGGCAATCGAATAAATCTCTTTTAGCATTTTTTCCATCACTACTGAAGCGTTATATGTTGCTTCAAATGCAGCTTTTGCCTGCTGAGCAAAACGACTATAATTTTGATCGTTAAATGCGGTTATGGCATCGACTAATTCATCTGTAGATCGAGGAGCGATCAATATACCTGTTTTGCCATCTTCTAGGATTTCAGGAATTGATTTCCAACGCGTCGCAATAACAGGCATTCCGATTGAATACGCTTCAATAATGGCACCAGGATAGCCTTCGCCGATATAGAACGTGGGTAAAATCAATACATCGTATTGGCTTAAGGTCGACAGCACTTCATTTGGACGCAATACGCCTTGATACAGGTTGGATTTGCTTTCTAAATACTGATACTTTTCATCTTCAATGGGTCCATAAAAATGCAGCGTATAGCTATCGCCTAGTCGCGTTCTAGCTTCCAACAGATAGTCAATGCCTTTGGATGTTTTCAAATGTCCTAGAAAGACAAATCGCTTGCTGTAAGTAGGATTATTTTTAACTAAATTAGTAGCTGCACGATCTCTAGACGTAGGTAGTTGTCTGATGTGTTTGCTCATCGGTTGGAAGTACTGACACAACAATTTAGTTTGTAGCAAAAGCAAATCCGACTGCAACAGCGTGCGCTCAAATAGCCATTTTTGTAGCCTTCCATACTTTTCATATTCCTCTTTCGTACGACTACCGAAGGGGCGAAACACAAATTTTCGTCCAAACAATTTCGTCAGCAAATACAGAAAAGGCGCAATATATTTCGTTCCTCCCCGACTCATATTGACGAATACGATGTCGGTTGTTGGCAAATGTTTTAGCGTATTTAAAAAAAGAATGATTGGATGTAAATATCGTCGTTTATCTTGAGCATACGGTTGAGTGTTGAGCGTATGATGAGGTAAGTTTTGTGCTTGAAAATAGTCGCGCAGGTAGCTGAACGAGATGACTGCGCCTCCTACTTGATTGCCACTCGGCAATGGTCCAATTAGCAGTATTTTGGGTGTTTTTTTCAATTCAATTGTACCTTAAATCGTTTTGCCCAACCGATCAGTTGCATGAGCATCCAAAGTCGATGTGCAGATTGAAAAACGCTCTGTTGCGCATTGTCTTTTTGATGATAAAAAGCTTGATGAAAAATAGCTTGTAGCTGCATGGGATCGAATAAGTCGGCTAGTGGATTGTCCTCAAAAAGTAGTGTTTTTGCTAACTGTATGTACGCCTCATTTTGGTATTTGTATAGAGGAATACCGAAGCCCATTTTAGGATGATTAAAGACTGCTTCTGGCAGTTGATCTTTCATCAATTGTCGAATCAAATATTTTCCCTTTCCATTTTTAATTAAATACTCATCTGGCAATTGCGCCGCCACATCAAACAGGTCAGGGTCGAGAAACGGCGCACGTACTTCCAAACTATTTGCCATACTCATTCGATCTACTTTGATGAGCATGTTGGAAGGAAGGGTGTGTTTAGTTCGATGATACATGATTCGACGTAGTGGACTCCAATCCTCGGCAGCTTTTGGATAGTCTTTTAGCCGTTCTAACGCTAATCCATAATTATGAATTGTCAGTAGATTTTGGATTTCTTCTACCTGAAAAAATTCGTTTAGGGCGAGCGGAATCTCCGTTTTGTCCAGCAAAGACGTTCGACTGACGCGCTGCAATTGGCGCAATCTGCTTTGATTTTTTAGAATAGGTAGCTGCTTCGCTAATGTCAATCCAGCATTTCCAAGATAACGTAGCTCATACGGTATCCTTTGCAGCTCAATGATTTTTTGATACCATTGAAAAATGCTATAACCACCAAATAGCTCATCGCCACCATCTCCCGACAGTGCCACCTTGACATGCTTCCGAATGGCTTTAGAGATTAAGAAAGTTGGAATAGCCGAACTATCTCGAAACGGCAATCCAATGTGGTCGATAATCTCCCAAAATAAATCTTCGGTAAAGTCTGCGTTGGGAATGGTGAGTTCATGATGATCCGTTCCGCAGTGTTCCGCTACTTTTCTGGCAATAGCACTTTCGTCATAAGCCTGTTCTTCAAATCGGACGTTGAAGGTCTGAATCGGTCGGTCAGCTTGCTGTTGCAGTAAGGTGACAATTGTACTCGAATCCATGCCGCCAGATAAAAATGCACCAATCGGCACATCACTCACCGTTTGTCGCTGTACCGCTTGTTTCAGTAAAGGACGCACCAACTCTAAAGCATCTTCTTCACTTTTGATTGCTGTATTGATCTGATAATCAATCTCAAAGTAGGGTTGTATACTTAATTGGTTATCAGTTACTTGAATGTAGTGACCTGCTGGAAGGCTATTGATACCTTGCAATAAAGTGATCGGCTCTGGCACTAGAGATGTCCGAAAGTAATAAGGCAAGGCTTCCACATTCAGTCGTCGTGAAATTTGCTTATTTTCCAGAAGTGCTGCTACTTCACTTGCAAACGAAAACGTCTGTCCATCCCAATGATAATACAACGGCTTTTCGCCAAAACGATCACGCGCCAAAAAAAAACGCTGTTGTCGCTGATCGTAGATGCAGAAGGCAAACATTCCTTTCAGTTCAGTCAACATCGCTGTACCCATTTCTTCATACAAATGAATAAGTACTTCGGTATCGGCTTCCGTTCGGAATTGATGTCCTTTTTGGAGGAGTGAATCTCTTAGTTCTTGGTGGTTGTAGATTTCGCCATTGAAAAAGACCAAAATGTCGTTGGCTTCATTGTAGATGGGTTGTTGTCCACCTGAAAGGTCAATGATAGATAGTCGGCGCATGGCTAGACTTGCTATGTCGTCGGTGAAGTAGCCTGCTTCGTCGGGGCCACGATGGTGGATACTCTTATTCATCTGCTGAACGGTATTCCTTCGCTTTTCTTTTTGAAGTCGCTGTTGTATGTCAATGATACCTACTATGCCGCACATGGGTGAGGAGTGAAAGGTGAGAGGTGATGAGTGAGAGGTGAGAGAGACGAGACGTGTTCAAGTATGAAGTCTATGTTTTATAGTTACGACCACTCTAATGATTTCGTCAATCTCTTTCAAAAGTTGTTGTCTTTCTGCTTCGACTCCAAGGTTTAATCCATCTAATACTTTTAGCCAGTATTCTGTTTCATCTGCTTCTTCCACTACAATACAAATCTTGGCAAATTTTTCTCTCTTGGATCGTCCTCTACAAAACGCTCGGAAGTTTGCACCTGTGGAAGAGGCTGATTTTCCTAACTGATAAGCAATGATACGTTTGTTATTGCTAGAAGGGATTCGATCCAGAAATTGGAACACAGCAATGGTGAATTTTAGTAGTCGTTCTCGAAATTTCTCATTAAAATCCTTATTAGAATCGCTCATTATCTATAGTTTTTGTCCCTCTCTCACCTCTCACCTCTCACCTCTCACCTCTCACCTCTCAATCTCTTCAACACCCGAAACGGCACGCCACCCACCACACAATCACTCGGTACATCCTTATGCACCAACGTATTCGCGCCAATCACCACATTATCACCAATCGTCACGCCCTTCAAAATCGTACATTTGTCGGCTATCCAGACGTTATTGCCAATCTTAACGGGTGCAGTCGTATAACCGTCAAGTTGCAAGTCATTGCCAGCATATTGATATTGATGGTCATGATCCAAAATGCTGACCTGCTGCCCGATGGTGACATTATTGCCTATTTCGATGCGCTCGTGTGCCACGATGCGACTATATTGGTTACAATTGAATTGCTTGCCGATCTGGATGATGCCTTTGGCGTAGAGCATCACGTCGTCATTGAGAATGATGCGTCCGTCGCAGCTAATTTTTCCTGTTTTGAAAGTGTAGATACCACAGCGATTGCCGATCATGGAAAGTTTAGAGCATCGGAAACGGCCGCCGTGGAAAGTACGCGCTACCAAAAAGCGAATGACGCTGGCAATTTTGTACGTTTTGCTTTTGTAAAGAAGTTTCATGACCTGTCTTTCACGTCTCTGAGTTCAATCTACTTTTTAGTTGTTGAACCACTCGTTTTCCATAGAATTGATCGGCGGTTTGTCGAGCCGCCTGGACGAGTTGTTGTTGATAGGCACTACTATTCGTCATTCGATTCAACCCTTCAATAATAGCTGTTTCATCAGCTTCATCCACCAATTCAGCGCACTTGTTTTCTATTAGAAAATCATTGAGAAAAGAGCCTTTTGGCGAATGTGCAAAAATAGGTTTGCCCGATAATAGTAATGGAATGGTGCGAGTCGGAAAAATGGTCTGGTATTCAATGTCTCCATAGCCGCCTGTGAAGCCATGAGTCAGCACGGCAATGTCATATTGTTGAAGAACATCATGAACTTGATCTGGCGTAACGAAGCCACGATGATGAATAGCAGAAGTATCTAATCCACGCTGTTGCAAGAGTAGTTTTGGGACGTGGGTGTAGATATTTAGCTCGTAGCGTGGGTGATCTTTTATAGCGTTTACGAGCCGACGAGTGGCGTCGATGTTGGATTCATTGAAGTTACCGATAGCGACCAATTGATAGGTCGATTGACTACTTTCAGAAAGACCACTCGAGTTGCTTTCAGGCGGATACTCGTCGAACGTATGGACTAAAGGAACAAATTTGTCTAGTCCGTATTTTCGTTTGTAAAAGCGTTGCATACCTTTACTCATCACAAAGATCGTGCGCGAGGCTTCGAATAGTTCTGCTTGA
>CAYLPW010000277.1:0-5811 GCA_964385665.1 uncultured Saprospiraceae bacterium | reverse complement strand
TTAGTGAACTGACGGCTACGCAAGGAACAGCCACAGACGGTGCGATTCCAATAGGCATTCAAAGCAAGTTTGTCCCAAATTTTGGATTGGGTTTCTATTATCATACAGATGACTTTTATCTAGGATTTTCTGCGCCTCGCTTGCTCCGAAACAACATTGATCTAGCAGACGATGATGGGATTATCTCGCGTGAAATTCAACATTATTATTTGATGGGCGGTGTCATTATTGGCGAAGGCGACGTGAAATTTTTGCCGCAAGCTTTGTTGAAATACAACCCAAGTGTTCCTTTTGATGCTGACATTAATTTAAGCGTGATTTTGTTAGATCGCATTACGGTAGGCGGCACGTATCGGCTAGGTGGTTCTAAACAAGAAGGTTTTGGTGAGTCAGTGGGGATGCTCTTTTCTGCACAAGTGAATGACGAATTTACGGTTGGTGTTTCCTATGATTTCACTTTATCTGGCTTAAAAGATCAGCAGGATGGCAGTATTGAGCTGGCGTTGCGCGTTTGTTTTGGCAATCGAGAAGATGCACCTGATAAGGAGTATGTGAATCCTCGGCATTTTTAGAATTACGAACCTGTCTGACTATCGTTTGTGCCAGGCAGGTTACGAGTTTCTCAGAAGCTTCAACTAGGATTGGTAAGCGAGAGGTACGAGCGATTGCTAAGCCCTTCCTAGATTTTAACCGCTAAGACGCAAAGGATACGCGAGGAACGCTAAGTAGTCACGCTTTGTGAACTTTGCGAACTTGCGGTTAAGAAAAATCCTAATTCTCTCTAATCATCAAAACGCAATACACAAACGAAGAACGCTAGTCATCCTTTGCGAACTTTGCGAAACATCTTTGCGCCCTTGCGGTTAAGGAAAATTCTAATTCTCTAATCTTATCTAATCCTCAAAACGCAACACATATACACAAAGAACGCTAGTCACACTTTGCGAACTTTGCGAAACATCTTTGCGCCCTTGCGGTTAGAAAACAAAATACCATACCGACATGAACGACATCAACAAGCTATACGAACAGTATCAACAACAAAACCTCCAACGCACTCACCTAGAGTCAGCAGTTGCCGTACTCAGCTGGGACAAAGAAGTCCACATGCCAGCAGAAGGCGCAGCACACCGCACCCAACAAATAGCAACTCTGATGGGGATGGCGCATGAGCTATTTACAGGCGATAAATTCAGCGATACCTTAGCGAAATTAGAAGAACATAAAGAGCAGCTCTCTTCCAGTGAACGACGCAATATCGAATTAAGTAGCCACGCACACCGTCGTAGCCGTGCCTTGGATACGGACTTTGTGCGACGTAGTTCGGTCGTGGCATCCAATGCGTATCATGCTTGGCTGAAAGCACGTGAAGCGAATGACTTTGGAGTGTTCAAAAAAGAGCTAAGCGAAGTCGTCAAATTGAAGCGAGAAGAGGCGGAGCGATTGGGGTATAAAGAACACATATATGATGCCTTGCTCGAAGAATTTGAACCTGGCTACACCGCAGCGATGTTAGACACCCTGTTTGCAGATGTGAAAGCAAAGTTAGTCGATCTGGTGCAAGAAATTCGGGAACAACCGCAGGTGCAGGACGATTTTCTCTATCAGCACTTTCCGACACAACCACAGTGGGAGGCAAGTTTGGAACTACTCCGCAAGATTGGCTACAACTTCAAAGCAGGTCGGCAAGATTGGTCGCCACATCCCTTTACCATTAATTTTTCGCCCAAGGATGTACGCGTCACAACGCGTGTCGATGAAAAAGACTTGAACAACTTACTGTGGAGTAGTTTGCACGAAGGTGGACACGCGTTGTACGAACAAGGCTTGCCCGATGAACAGTATGGTTTGCCCATTGGTCGCCATATTTCATTAGGTATTCACGAGTCGCAATCGCGGCTTTGGGAAAACAATGTCGGACGAAGTCTACCGTTTTGGAAAGCACATTACAGCACGCTTCAACAACACTTTCCAGATCAATTGAAAAACATCTCTGTCGAATCGTTTTACAAAGCCATCAATACCATCAAAACTGGACTGGTGCGGACGGAAGCCGATGAGTTGCACTACCATTTTCATGTGCTCATTCGCTATGAATTGGAGAAAGCCTTGCTAGAAGGGAATTTGGAAGTCAATGATCTAGCAACTGCCTGGAATGATGCGTACAAAAAGTATTTGGATGTAGATGTGCCAGACGACAAACAAGGTGTTTTACAAGACATTCACTGGGCATATGGCAATATTGGTTATTTCCCAACGTACAGTTTAGGCAGCTTCTACGCCGCTCAATTTTATCAGCAAGCGGAAAAAGAAATCGATGGTTTAAAAGCGAGTATTGAAGCTGGGAATACAGCACCTTTGTTAACTTGGCTACAGCAAAATATCTACAGTCAGGGGAGAACGTACGATGCCAATGAACTATGTCAGAAACTGACTGGCGAACCCTTGAATTTCGATTATTTCTATCGATATGCGAAGAAGAAGTATAAAGCGATTTATTCTGATTAGTTTCGCCGATCAAACTAGAAGCACATTGATATGTTTCCAGTCATTGATTGCTATTCAGAAAATAAACGGGTATCGAATCTCTTTTAATAAGTGCGACTGAAGTCGCACGCTTTTGTTATGAATACAGCAGTTGAAATTAGCTTTGAGTTGCTTCTTCAGTTGCCTGTTTATTTTCTGAATTTTATTGGATGACAAATCATTTGAAAATCAAATAAGCACAAGCTTTTAGCTAGATAGCGAAAGTTCAGTTCAACGCTGAACAAGCTAACCACCAAAAGCTAATAACTAATAAAAATTCATTAAGCTTTACCAAAGTCAGCCGCTCGCTTTACTCGGCGCAACTTTAGCAAAGTGCGACTTCATAAACCGAACTGAAACACAATTTATTAGAAGCTATTAAAGTCAAAATGCTCTGCTGCCATAGCTGAATTTTGCTAATCGCCGAATAAGCTAACAGCCAACAGCTAATAGCTAACAGCCAAAAAAACATTAAGCTTTACCAAAGTCAGCCGCTCGCTTTACTCGGCGCAACTTTAGCAAAGTGCGACTTCATAAACCGAACTGAAACACAATTTATTAGAAGCTATTAAAGTGAAACTTTGCTGCCATAGCCGAATTTTGCTAACCGCCGAATAAGCTAACAGCCAAAAGCCAACTGCTAATAGCCAAAAAAAACAACATGACTTTAGATCAACTAAAGGACTTAAAACGCCGTCTGGCGATCGGTAGGAGGTATCTTTGACGTAGATAATAGAATGCTACAAGTCGAAGATAAACAACAACTTGCCCTCGATCCGAACTTTTGGAATGACTCCAAAGCAGCGGAAGTGGTGATGAAAGAAATTAAAAGCCACAAACATTGGATTGATAGCTACGAGAAAGTCGAAACGCTGGTGGAGGACGTAGAAGTGCTGCATGAATTTCAGCAAATGGGCGAAGGCACAGAAGCGGAAGTCGATGCGCGCTACGAACAAGCACTGGTGGAGCTGGAAGATTTAGAATTCCGTTCGACGCTCAACAAACCTGAAGACGAACTCAGCGCGATTCTCGAAATTAACGCGGGTGCTGGTGGTACAGAAAGCTGCGACTGGTCGGAAATGCTCATGCGGATGTACGTCATGTGGGCAGAAAAGAGTGGGCGGAAAGTCCGAGAACTCAATCGGCAAGATGGAGATGTCGCTGGCATCAAATCGGTTTCTCTGGAAATAGAGGGCGATTTTGCTTTTGGACTACTCAAAAGTGAAAACGGTGTGCATCGGCTCGTTCGTGTCAGTCCCTTCAATGCGCAAGGAAAACGAATGACCTCTTTTGCTGCCGTTTTTGTCCATCCAATGGTCGATGATAGCATCGAAGTAGAAATCAATCCTGCTGATTTGGAATGGGATACGTTTCGGGCGAGTGGCGCTGGTGGACAGCACGTCAATAAGACCGAATCTGCGGTGCGTGTTCGACACTTGCCATCAGGTCTCGTCGCGGAATGTCAAGAAGAACGCTCCCAACACATGAACCGCGAAAAAGCCCTACAAATGTTGAAGTCTCGGCTTTATCAAAAAGAATTGGAGAAACAGCTGGAAGCGAAAGATGAAATCGAAGCGAATAAATCGAGTAATGAGTGGGGCGCACAAATTCGGAGTTATGTACTAGATGATCGACGCGTGAAAGATCATCGAACGAATTATCAAACGAGCCAAACGGATGCGGTACTAGATGGTGATTTGGATGGTTTTTTGAAGGCGTTTTTGATGAAGGATGGAGTGGAGAAGTAGGAGCGTTTGGAGAGGGGGAAAGTTTGAGAGTGCGTGGCTTGGGTGAATTGGTTTTTGCGTTTAAGAAACTACTGTTCATCTAGTACGACTAATCGCAAAAATAGGACGATAACTTCTAAGTATTTCATTGAGCAAGAATGTTTCGTCATAATACTTGTCGGCTGCTAGTTGCTGCTGTTCAACAATGGAAGTTAAATGAGACAGAAAACCCTCATAAACGTTTGCCATCACACGTGCTGTAACTATTGTATCAATTTGATTTTCAAATGCGAACTCAATTAGTAATTTTTGAGGATCATTACTATATGAAAATCGCTGAAATACACTATCTCTGACTCCACTGAATTCGATAGACTCATGTTTATAAAAAACCTCTTTGCCATTATTTGAAAACTGAAAAATGATTCGATTGCGCTTTGCTAATGGAAGTGAACACAGCAAATCACTTTTCATACTATTTCCACTCGCAATAAGTGGGACACCGTAATCATTGAAAACAGCTACCAAGGGTGTATCAACATAGAAAATTTTATGCTCATACTGAAAACTGTCTAGCTCTTCTATTGTAGAAAAATCGAACAAGCTAATATGTGGACGAGAGTTAGCATCCCATTTCTCTTTTAGCCGCTCTGTGAGTGTTAGTTCTTGTTTTTGACACCCAGTGGCAATTAACAGCAGGGAAGATAAAAGGAAAAAATAGGGAAGATTCATGCTCTAATAATTTACTTGTTAGATGCTTCTGAATCTTGAAATGGTGTAAGGAACTTGGACTAAAACGGAGAAGTAAACGCCTCATTTTCCACAAACCCCTCATCCGACAACATCTTCAAAAAGTTGATGAGGTCTTCTTTATCCTGCTCCGTCATGGTGAACGGACGAATATTCGCATCTAAGTTATCGGCAAAGTGACCACCAGAACTGTAATGTTCCAACACTTCCTCTAAAGTCTCAAATCGCCCATCGTGCATATAAGGCGCGGTGAACTCAATGTTGCGCAAAGTCGGTACACGAAACTTCCCATTGTCAGGGCGGCGACCTGTCACTGCACCACGTCCCAAATCTTCAAAGTCATTCAGCGTTTGCACACTATCAATGCCATTGTTCACAAAACGGTTGTCTGTAAAAAGCGGTCCACCGTGGCAGTGGGAGCAGCCAGGATGTTCGTCTTGCTGCGACAATTCAAAAAAGAACAAACGAATACCCCGCTCTTCAGAGTCTGTAGGGAAACCGGCATCTAGGTCATTGGCATTGACGATGCGGTCGTAGCGAGAATTGCCACTGATTAAAGTTCGTTCAAACTGAGCTAGGGCTTTGACAACCAGATCGCGCGTCAATTCGCCAGTAAATTCAATGCCGAACGCCTCACGAAATAGTTGCGGATAGTCGTCGTGACTCTGGAGCTTTCGTTCTACATTTTCCCAGCTATCATTCATTTCCAAATGATCTTCGATGGGAATCAACGCTTGTTCTTCTAAGGTTTGCGAGCGTCCATCCCAAAATAAACCTTTCGTATAGAACCCAACATTTGCCAGCGACA
>CAYLPW010000276.1:0-5834 GCA_964385665.1 uncultured Saprospiraceae bacterium | reverse complement strand
CGATGATGTTAAATTGGCAGCGGAAAATACCTGGGAAAAAGAATTAGCAAAAATTGAAATTGAAACGGCAGACGAAACCATCAAAACGAACTTCTATACTGCCATGTACCACAGCATGATCGCCCCGATGTTGGCACAAGATGTCAATGGACAGTATCGCGGCATGGACAAAAAAGTATACGAAGCGGAGGAAGATTTTACGAACTATACCGTCTATTCGCTATGGGATACGTTTCGCGCACTTCATCCTCTAATGCATCTGATAGATAAAAAGCGATCAAAAATATGGGCAGACGCTTTACTTCAAAAATACGAGGAAGGCAGCGTACTACCCAAATGGGCATTGGCGTCTAATTATACTGGTACGATGGTCGGGTATCCCTCAGTTGCTTTCTTAGCGGACGCAGCGGCAAAAGGAATAGAACTGGATTTGGAAAAAGTAGTCGAAGCGGCTGTCACAAGTTCTACTTACAACGAAGAGCTGTCCGCTACTTTCATAGAGCCACGCGCTGCTTATGTACTACCTAAACAATTGCAATTCATCGAAGAAAATGGATTTATTCCTGCAGATTCCATTGGACAATCTGTCTCGTATGGACTCGAATGTGCGTACTACGATTGGTGTATAGCCGAATTAGCCAAACGAGCAGGCAACAAAGAAGTAGAAAATCGCTACCGCAAACGCGCTCAACACTACAAAGCCTACTTTGATCCAACTATTGGATTCATGCGTGGAAAACTAGCCAATGGAGAATGGCGAACGCCGTTTGATCCCTATTATTCCGATCATGAACTCAGCGAGTTTGTAGAAGGCAATTCTTGGCAGTGGATGTGGTTTGTACCGCACGATGTCGAAGGATATGTAGAATTAATGGGCGGAAAGAAAGCGTTTGAAGCAAAACTAGATGAATTATTTACCGTGAGTTCAGAAATTAAAGGCGAAAACGCGTCGGAAGACATTAGTGGATTGATTGGACAGTACGCACATGGTAATGAACCGAGTCATCATGTCGCTTATCTGTACAATTACGTTGATGCGCCCGCGAAAGCACAGGAGCGTCTCGACCAGATCATGCGCGAGTTGTACACGCCAACACCGGCAGGTATTTCAGGCAACGAAGACTGCGGCGCAATGTCGGCTTGGTATATTTTGAGTGCGATGGGCTTCTATTCCGTTTGTCCAGGGAGTACACAGTATGCGATTGGGCGACCGATGGTGGACAAAGCAAGCATACAACTGGAAGACGGAGGAGCGTTTGAAGTGCGAGTAGTTAATAATAGTATCGACAACAAATATGTACAAGAAGTGAAGTTGAACGGAGAAGTGCTAAGCGAACCGTTTTTCGATCATCGTGCGATTAAGGGAGGTGGAGTGTTGGAATTTTTGATGACAGATAGCGTTGAATAGGAGAGCGGTTTTTAACCGCAAGGAACGCTAAGGGTTTACGCAAAGTTCGCTAAGCCTCTCAAACTGTCACTCTCTCGAAATTCTCCAATACTGCTTCGTTGGTTTCAGTGCATTCAATAGAACGCGTCCCGTTGGAGCAAACAGAGCTGATTGCAAGTTGCTTTGTCAATAGGTATATACTGTATAGTCTAAAAGCGTAGCGATCTAGCATCTAGAAGCGCAGCGATCTAAAATCTAGAAACTATGAACTTTTTTGACCGACTCAACGAATGGCTACGCAACTCACTGATCGTTAAGCTGATTGCCATTGGTATTTTAATTCTGTTGCTGTTGATTCCTGCTAATATGGTCGAGTCGCTCATTCGAGAACGCGAGTATAACAGCGAACGCGTCATCAATGAAGTCAGCGATGCCTGGAGCTACCCACAGCAGTTAATTGGTCCACTGTTGAGTGTGCCGTATCGAGTCTATTTTACGGATGAGGAGGGCAAGACACGCACACGAACGCGGACGGCTCATTTCTTGCCGAGCAATTTAGCTATCGACGGAGAGCTTGATCCGCAGACCCGATATCGTAGTATCTACGAAGTAGTGGTTTACAACACGCAGTTGCAAGTATCAGGACGGTTCGAGCGACCCAATTTTGAAGATTTTAAAATTGATAGCAGTGATGTGCTTTGGGACGAAGCAATACTGGAGGTAGGTATTTCCGATATGCGAGGAATTCAAAATATAGTACAGCTAAATTGGAATAGTACGAGTTATGCGTTCTCGCCAGGCATACAGTATCCGTTGAGCAATGCCAATTCGGGCAACTACACCATGCGCCAACCGACGGTCAGTCGATACGACTACGCGGAAGTGGAAGCAGCTGCTCCTACCAGTAGTAACTCCAACGCTAGTGGCATGAGCGTAAAGCTAGATCTGACACCGGCGAAAGCTACATACGACTTTAGTTTTCAGTTGGATTTGAATGGAAGTCGCAGTATTTACTTCACGCCTTTAGGAGAAACAACCACTACCAAGTTGACTTCTACTTGGTCGACACCTAGTTTTCGAGGCGCATTTTTGCCAGATGAGCGCGACGTAACCGAGAGCGGTTTTGAAGCCAATTGGGAGGTTCTAAGTCTCAATCGTAACTATCCACAACAGTGGCTAGATAGTCAGTATAGTTTCAACGGTTCTCGATTTGGCGTCGAATTACTCATTCCTGCTGACCACTATCAGAAGAGTATGCGCTCGGCGAAATATAGTATTCTATTCATCGCACTGACCTTTTTGATCTTTTTCTTTGTTGAAGCACTGAACGGGAAACGCATTCATCCGATTCAGTATATTCTAGTAGGTTTGGCACTGATTTTATTTTATACTCTGCTATTGGCGATGTCTGAATATATTGGATTTACGGCGGCGTATTGGGTAGCGACAGCGCTCATCATTGGATTAGTCGCGTTGTACATTCGTAGTATTTTCAAGAATGACCGACTGACGTTAGTGACAACTGCGATACTGGTTATACTGTATGGATTCATCTTTACACTGCTTCAGCTAGAAGATTACGCACTGCTACTAGGAAGTATTGGCTTATTCATCATTTTAGGATTTGTTATGTTGTTTACGCGTAAAATTGACTGGTATCAGTTGAATAGAAAAGAATGAGCCAGTAAAAAATGGAAAGAAAACCAAACTTTACGTAGAATTAACTCATACAGTAGTTGAATTACTAGCTAGAATACTGATACAGCACTTTTGTTATAATTATTGAGTAAAGCGAACCAAATTTTTTCTTGTATAATGTAAATGAAGTCTTAATTTTGCCTGTTCTTGGAAGTGAATAGCTTGTTATTATCTTTGCAAAGTCAGTTATTCCAAAATCAAAGACGGTACGGTAGAAAATTCAATGATTGTGTGATGACTAAAAGTGGTTTAATGCAAAGTCTGATTCTATCTCTCCCTACACGAACCTAAACTTATAATTTACATTTATTAATCAAACTGTTTACTTATGTATAATTTTTACAATCACAAGTCGCTGATGCTATTAGTGGCTATGATTTGCACGTTTTCTTTAAGTGCCCAAGTTCAGGTGACACTTGAACTAGGAGATGGTACGACATTTGGCCCTTATCAAGCGTTCACAGCTAGTTTTGGTCCTGAACTGACAGCATGTGCTGGCGGTTTTGATGGAGCAGCTGAGTTGTACATTGAGCCTAATGGAAGTACATTAGGTTGTGATACTGTATCAACAACTACTACCGATGTAGCGGGAAAAATTGCCATCATAGATCGCGGAGTCTGCGGCTTTGTTGTCAAAGTACTAAATGCACAAAATGCTGGTGCTACTGGTGTTATCATCGTTTCTGACAACCGCGATCCAGGTGGAATGGGCGGCGAAGATGATAGAATTACTATCCCTTCTGTACTGATTTCTATGGCTGATGGAGATCAGTTGAAAGCAAACATTGGTGCCGAAGATGCAGTAGTCAGTGTTGGTGGAGCGACAACAGAATTCGACACTCGTGATATTGTTCTTTGGGGAAATGAAGCAGGACAAGGTGACTTTACTGATGGGTTGAATGGCTGGACAGCTGTGAACTATACAGAATGTGCTGCGGACTCTATTGAAGGCTTTACTCTATTCCAATGGGCGCCTAGCGGAGATGCTCCCGACGGTGCATATGGTGCTGGTAGCATTACTTCTCCTACTAACTGTGGTGGTGCTGTCTCTTTCCAGTCTGACTTTTTTGACAATGACGGTATCCAAGGCAACTTCGGTAACGGTCCTTGCGCAGCGAATCAAGCAGGCGCATTGATTTCTCCAACCATCGACATCAGTGGTAGTCCAGATGCAGCAGGTATTGCGGTTTCTTTCTATCAGTCTGCGCGCCAATTTCAGAGTACCTATTGGGTAGGTTGGAGTATAGATGATGGAGCAACTTGGGATAGTCTTCAAATCAATCAAGATTATGAAACAAACGCAGCTGCTTCTAACGAATTCGAGCGTATCAACTTACCAAATGAGGTAATTGGTGCAAGTAACCTACGTGTGAAATTTGTATTAGATCCAGCGAACTACTACTTCTGGTTGATTGACGATGTGCGTATCGTAGAGCGCGAAGCCAACAACTTGGCATTGACGGATTTCTTTGCGATTCCACCAAATGCGATTACGCCGCAGTCACAGATAGAGCCTTTCGGTTTCTTAGCAGACATCCAAAACTTAGGAGCTAGAAATCAAGCTTCAGCGACCTTAAATGTAACTATTTTCGGACCTAGCGATGATATCGTGTACACGGAAGATCTGTTACTAGATGGTGGTATAGGCTCAGATTCTCTACTCGAAAATCAAGTATTAGGAACAACTTTCACGCCAGAAGAAATTGGCTTGTATAGAGGTGTATATACGGTGTCTTTAGATCCTGAACTAGAGGATTTTAATGAAGATGACAATCAACAAGAATTTTTCTTCTTCGTATCAGAAACAACTTTTGCTAAGGAATATTCATTAGAGTCTGGCGAAGCACTGGCAGCAGTGAGTCCTGGTGGTGACTTCACAGATTGGGCATATGGAAACTATTTCTACGTACCCAATGGTGATGGCTACGAAGTTAATACAGTATCATTCGGTATCGGAAACGTGGAAGAGATTGCTGGTTTGAGCGTAACGGTTCTTATCTACAAGTGGGAAGATTTGAATGAAAACGGAGTTTCTGAAGCAGATGAGCGTGACCCGATTGGCTTCATAGATTACGAAATTACAGGAGAAGAGACTAACAACCAACCAATCACAGTAGACTTTACAGAAGAAGGTGTATTGTTAGAAGATGATACAGAATACTTAGTAATGCTGTTGGCGAATGGTCCAATCACTATTTCTGCATCAGGTGGCGTAGTTGATTATTTAGCTACTTTGACACTGACAGATGGACAAGGAGATATTCGATACTCTGGCTTCTTTGGTGACAATGCAGACATTGATGGTGACTTCAGTCCAGATGTAGGGTTCACGCCCTTTGTCCGCATGGAAATCAACACAGTAGGCGTCAACACAGAAGAAGTGTTAGCACAAGAGCATGGTATGGAGTTGTTCCCGAATCCAACAAGCAGCCAAGTCACTTTGGATTTGAAATTGGAAGAAGCGGCACAGCAAGTGGATGTACGCGTGTACAGCATCACTGGTCAATTGATGTTACAAGATCGTCTACAAAACATTCAAGCGCAACAGTTCAACTACAATGTAGAAAACCTAGCGAATGGAGTGTATCTGATGGAAGTAACGACTGACTTTGGGGTGCGTACCTTGAAGTTTGAGGTGGCACGATAAATGAGCTATTAGATAATAGACGTTATCCCGATAGTTATCGGGAGTAGACTGGCGTTTTAGAATAGAAAGCGGCGATGGAATTGAGTTTCCGTCGCCGCTTTT
>CAYLPW010000275.1:0-5914 GCA_964385665.1 uncultured Saprospiraceae bacterium | reverse complement strand
TATTCGTCCAAGAGAAGTTGAAATCTGGTTCCATATCTCCAAAGACCATAAACGGACTACCTTCTTCTGCGATGTTTACGTTAGAGCAGTCGCTGTCACTATTACACTGTGTGGGATCAACATTTCCACCCAAAATAGTAGCTGGAAATCCTTCTTGGATACGACCTTGACCTAAAGAAGCGGCAAAACCACCAGTATTAAAAGCAGGAATATCTAGGCGAGTTACCTCTGAGTTATTCTTCCACCAGTTCAGTCCCATTGCCCAAGATAGATCAGCAGTTCTCACTAATTCTGTCTCCAAACCTAATTCAATTCCTCTATTTTCTAACTCACCAGCATTCACGACTTGGCTGCTAAATCCAGTAGAAGCAGGTACTTGCGCACGTAGTAGTAAATCTTCGATGGTCTTAATATAATAAGTCGCTGTCAATAAGACTCGGTTATTCACAAACCCTACATCAGCACCAAATTCTAGCTCCACTTGTGTTTCAGGACGCACTTCTGGATTTCCACGAAGGGCTGCGGTAAAGAGACCAGTACTATTTTCTACCTGAGTAGAAGCCAAGGCGTTAAAGCGATCTTCAAAACCTGCAAAACGTGCCGAACTTCCATACGCAATACGTGGCTTCAACTGTGACAAGACATTGCCATCCCAGTTTGCAAATTCATGAATATTGATGGCAACACTTGCTTTTGGATTCCAGAAAATCTCGTTTGGATCGCCGTTGTTAGATGATTTGTCCGCTCGTACTCCGAAAGTAGCAATGACCTTGTCTGCCCAGTTGACTTCTTCCTGAAAGAATGCGCCTTTGATCTGCTCAATTTCACGCGTCTGTCCCACTTGCAAGTTTCCAGCTTGATCTACATTTTCTTGTGATCCAATCAACTTGGAAGCAATGGTACGAATGACGTTTTGATTTCTGTCCAATTGAATCGCTCCCACCTGAGTACGGAAGTTGATGTCGTTGTCGGTATAAAAACTGTGTACCAAGAACGCGGTCATGTTGGTACGGTTGTTAAATCCGTTTCCAGCAATCGAAGCTCCTTGAATAGAAGTCGGATCGCGGTAGAAGGATAGCGACTGTGGGAACAAACCACGAGAGCGCAAACTGTATTGATCTAGTCCTAGATCGACACCAGCTTTCAAGGTTTGATTGTCGCGTTGAATGATGTCATACGTCAAATTGACACTACCAAAAAAGCGATTAACGCGCTCTTCATTCGTCGTTAAGGCAATCGTTTCTAGTACATTCGACCCAACGCGTGGATTGGCAGGAAAGTTACCGTTTTCATCTGCTTGCAATACATCCCAAGGGCGCGTAAATGCCATCGCATAGCCAATGGTGGTATTGGAGTTGGAGTTGTTGAATAATCCACGATCTGCTTGTGAATAGATGTATTGTGTATTGACTTTTAGCTGCAAGCGATCCGTCAGTTTGTTGGTGACATTTGCTCGAATAGATGCCTTTTCGTAACCAGTATTATCTACCAAGCCACCTTGATTGCGGTAAGTTCCACTCACATAGTAAGAGGTATTCGCGCTACCACCGCTAACGGATAGTGCCGAAATAGCTTGTATTGGATTATTGTTATACAATACATCTTCGTAGTCCGTAACACCGTTTTGAGCAAAGCGAGCCGCTTCATCCGCACCAAAAACGTCTTCTACTTTTGCTCTATCCCAACCACGATCACCTAGCAAAACAGTAGGTGCGCTGACACCAATCGTCTGGGAGAAGTTGACACGAGTAGGCTGATTGAATTTACCAGATTTAGTCGTAATGACCACCACACCACCTGCTCCGCCAAGCCCATAAATGGCAGCAGCAGAAGCTCCTTTCAAAATTTCGATGGACTCAATATCTTCAGGAATCAAATCAGCAACACGGTTCGATGCGTCATCCTGATTGGTTGCTGTATTACCACCACCTGCGGCAGCCGTCACGATGTCTGTTCCCAATGAAATCGTCGAGTTGTCGATATAGACGCCGTCAATGATGTATTGTGGTTGCTGATCTAAGAAGACAGAGGTCACTCCACGCAAGCGGATAGAAAATCCTCCACCTGGCGCACCAGAGTTGGCACGAATTTCAGCCCCTTTAAACTTTCCATACAACGCGCCTTCCACTGTTGTTTGTGGTACTATACCGACTAGCTCATCCGAACTAATAGAGGCAACTGCATTCGCAGAGTTGGAACGTTTGATGCTGGTAGCTAAACCAGTCACAATAACCTCACTCAGCGCGTTTGTGCTTTCTGCCAAAGTGATTGTCTGATAGTCATCTTCAGTGACATTTAGTGTAATTGTCTCGAAGCCAGTATACGATACTTCGATTTCATCAGCACCTTCAGGAATCCGAATGCTATAGTTTCCATCTATATCCGTAACAGTTCCAAGAGAAGTACCTTTTACAATGACGGATGCACCAATTAGTGCTTCGTTGTTTGTATCGACTATCTGTCCTTCAATAGTCGACTGGGAGAATAGTGTGACTTGTCCTATGCACATAGCAAAGACGAGACACATCCAGTGTATCCAATTTTTTTTCATCAGTAAGAGTTGTTTAGTTTCATATAAATCGCAACTATCAGTGAACGAAACCGATAACGCGAATCAAAAAATTTAAAGCTGTTTTATTTCTTCAAATCGACTAGTAGAACGATTGAAGAAGATAAAAACACGGCAATAAAAGTATTTTTTTTCATTTCTTTTCAAACACCTCGCAATTTTGGACAAGTCCGCTACCTTTGGACAATGAGAGTTTCGAGAGGTGAAAGGTGAGAGAGTTTCGAGAGTAACTATTAATGAACGCTTTGTTATGAAAGACATTAATGACATTTTATTCCATGAAGGAGAAGATCGAGAGCATTATTTTCAAGCTATTTCACCACCTATTATTCAGTCGTCTAACTTCGCGTTTCCGTCTTTGCCAGAGTTGCGGAAGATGATTCCGAATGAAATGGATGAATATGTGTATAGTCGTGGCAACAATCCGACGGTGGCGATTTTGCGGAAAAAGATGGCGGCTTTGGCAGGTGCGGAAGATGCGTTGTTATTGGGTAGTGGAAGTGCAGCGGTGGCAGCAGCCGTTTTGTCGCAGGTAGGAGCAGGCGATCATATTATTTGCGTGGAGAAACCTTATTCTTGGACAAATTCGCTGCTGACCAAATATCTGACACGTTTCGATGTGGCGACCTCTTTTGTGGATGCGCGTTCCATTGAAAATATAGAAGCAGCGATTCAAGAGAATACAAAACTACTCTTATTGGAGAGTCCCAACTCACTGACCTTTGAATTGCAAGATTTGGCAGCTTGTGCGCAATTGGCAAAAGCGCATGGAATAATAACGTGCATTGATAATAGCTATACGACGCCCTTGTTTCAGCGACCGATCGACCTAGGTATTGATATTTCCGTTCATGCCGTCACGAAATATTTGAACGGACATAGCGATGTGATGGCAGGAGCGATTTGCGCCTCTAAAGACATCATTCGTCAGATATTCAATAACGAATATATGATGCTCGGCGCGATGTTGTCGCCACATGACGCAGCACTGGTCATTCGTGGTTTGCGCACCTTGCCTTTAAGGCTGCAGCGTTCGCACGAAAGCGCGATGCAGATTGTGAGTTATTTGGCGAAGCATCCGAAAGTGACCGAAGTCTTGTATCCCTTTCATCCTAGTTTTCCGCAATATGAGTTGGCGAAGCGACAAATGAGCGGCGCAGGTGGCTTGTTTTCTGTACATTTGAATTTGGACACCTTGGAGCAAGCAGATGCGGTTTTCCATCGCATGAAACGCTTCAAAATGGCAGCTTCTTGGGGTGGTCATGAGTCCTTGGTGTTGCCTTCGGCTGCGTTTCATAATATTGAAGGTCGGGAGGATTCGCCGATTCCGTTTACCTTGTTTCGTTTTTATATTGGATTGGAAGATCCTGATTATTTGATAGCGGATTTGGAGCAGGCGTTGGGGGCGATAGAAAGCTAATCTTATAAAGTCACCCCGTCAATTCTGTGCATAAATCAGCGGAATTTAAGCAAGTCACTACTTTGAGATAAATATTGACAGGGTGACTATATCCTCGTGTTTTTAACTAATTTTTTATGAAAATGCTCAAACAGCAACTACGAAAAGTCATAGACGACCTCCCCTTCGTCAACACCGATCGACGACATCATCCCGTAGAATACGATATGATTCAAGGCAAGAAATTAGCCAAAAATATACATCCAAGTATTTTACATTTCTCTCTGAATAAAGCTGCGACACAATACACCAAACGCGTCCTAAACCAAGTCGCCGCTTCCAATGATTTAGTCAATGTACACTTAAATGGTTATGCCTTTCATTCTGATTTTCCGTATTTAGACCAGTTGAGTGCTGCCGGCATGCAACAGTATCAATATCTATTTCAGCCAAAAGGCTATTGCTACAGCGTGTTTGGTGGCATGATTGAAGGTATTGAACGACTATCTGATTACTTAGTCGTTTGGATGATTCGTGATCCACGAGATATTTTAGTATCGAGCTATTACTCCACCGCTTACAGTCATCCGCGCCCCAATAAGCGAAGCAATAAATTAGACGATTTTGATAGCAAGCGACAGTTGGCACAACAAATTTCAGTAGACGAATATGTAGTGCGTGAAAGTGAACATTTACTAAAAGTGTATAATCGTTACACAGAACTTTTATTATCTAATCATCCAACTTGCTACATCACGAAGTACGAAGAGATGGTGAGCGATCATGAGGAATGGTTGATGCGTCTGCTCGATTATTGTCAATTGACTATTTCAGGTGAGTTAAAGCATCGACTTTTGCAGCAACATCAGCATATGCGACCCAAAGGTGAAGATCAGCAATCACATATGCGCAAAGGAGTAGCTGGCGATTTTAAAGAAAAACTGCAACCTGCTAGTATTGACTTTTTGAATGAACGGTTTGCTGCTATTTTAACGCGATTTGACTACGCATGAAAAAGAAAATACTCCTGATCACAAGTGCAGGGCGAAGCGGCAGTACGGTTTTGTCCAAAATTTTAAATGAATTGGAGGACGCGTTCAATGTCAATGAGTTAGCGTTTATGCCCTTGAATGGTATAGAAAAAAACTACCCGATCAATACAGGGGAGCGGTTTTCAGATTCGGCGATTTGGCAAGCTATTTTGAGAAACTACAAACAGCGGAACAAGGTAGATTATCTGCATTATCGACCAGATCAAATTCCAAATACGCGAGAATTAGTTGCCAATGATGTATTACCATTTTATACCGCTGATTTAAAGAAGATAGCAAGGTATAAAAACGCCTTAAACGACTTATACCAAGCTATTTTTGAAGAAACCAACGCCAATCTTATCGTCGATTCCTCCAAAGTGATTCCTTATGTCAATACCGTTGCACAGCTAAAAGATTTTGATGTTTATGTGTTGCATTTGGTGCGTGATCCGCGTGCAGTAGCGTATTCTTGGCAAAAAACAATTAAGCGAAAGGATGTAGAGGAAGGTACAGAACTGTTCATGGAAGAATATAGTCCGCGCAAGAGTTCGATTAGTTGGCAGTTGTTGAATCAGGCAGCTCATACATTGCGAAAGAGTGGTTCTTTGCGCTACCATTTCTTAAAATACGAAGACTTCGCGCAAGCTCCACAGCTACATCTGGCACAGCTTCTACACTTTTTAGAATATCCAACGGATGCTATTCAAATAGAAAACAATACAGTTAAATTGCGTCGCACTGATTATGGCATCTGGGGTAATCCAAACGTGCGTCAACAACGCGATCAGCTACACATTCGCTACGATAGCGCCTATCAATCGAAGTTGAAGCCATCGACAAAATGGCAAGCTACTTTTTGGTCGTTACCTTTGCTGTGGCGGTATGCTTATCCATTCAATTATTAACTTGTCG
>CAYLPW010000274.1:0-5965 GCA_964385665.1 uncultured Saprospiraceae bacterium | reverse complement strand
GGCGGACAGTTGGAATTTTGTATCCATTCAAAGTCTATGCTAGGCACTTCTTCTAGCCTGATCTCAAGTTGAGTGCTATCGCTACATCCATTTAAGGTAGCGACTAATTGAGCAGTATATTGTCCAAATGTAGCATAGGTGTGGTTAGGATTGGTTGCTGTGGAGTTGCTGCCATCGCCGAAAGTCCAACTGTAAGACTGAGCAGGTGTATTATTTTGGAAGTCAACATCATAAAAACAAGGATCGCTTTGGTCAAAAGCAACATCGAAATCGGGAAGTGGATTGATTTGAATATCTCCTGTACTAGTGTCTGCGCAGGCGAATCCATTTTCGACGACCAAAGTCACTGAAACTAACGCTGCACTTGTGTAGATATGCTCAAAGTTAGAGACATTAGACCGAACATTTCCATCTCCTAACTGCCAACTGCGCACCACCACATCTGCGCTAGAGGTATCTCGGAATAGTATGGGATTTTCAATACAAAGATGGATGTTGTCAGTTGTGAAACCCGCAGTGGGCGCAGGTCGTACTTCGATGGAACGAGCCGCCGAACTTCGACAACCCAATGAAGATTGAGCTGCTGCGGTGATCGTATAAGTACCAGCTGTGTCAAATGTAAAGTCGGTTCTGTTTCGAGCAATAGTATCTATACCACCAAAATCAATTTCTATATTGGCGACATTAGAAGTTGTTGTTACTTCAAATGTTTCATTTTGGCAGATTTCATCAGGTGTGAATAAGTCGATTTCCGGCAAGGGCAACACATTGACCATCAAAGTCGTATCGTCATACCCACACCCAAACACCCGCATCGTAATTTCAAACTGTGCTTCTACTAGGGTGCTAAAAGCATGACGAACCGTATCGCCACCTAAAGTTGTCCCATCAGAAAAGAAGAATTCGGCATTGGGTACGCCACTTTCGTTGATGAATTGGAATTCATTTTCCGCACAACCGATGGTGCGATCGACATTCATAAACGCAGTTACATCCGATGGAATGACAACAACAGGCACGGGATAAGCAATAGTATCACACTCATTACCTACCGTCAAGGTCACCTGAAACGTATCTTGGCGCATACTTTCAAAGACGAACGGAGGTGGATTTTTACCAAAAAAAGTAGAATCTGCACCAAACTCCCATCGCCAAAAATCATTATTGTCATCGGCATTTGCGTTTACGCGTTGGAAAGCAACTTCTTCGCCACTACAATGCAGACTTTTATCTAAGGCGAAAAAAGGATTTGGACCTGCTTTAACGAATATTTCTACTTCCTCTTCCACTGTACTACAACCATTAGACAACAAAAGCCGAATCGTGTAAGTCGTATCCTGACCAATCGCATCAAAAAATCGTGTTCCAGGTTGAGCAGTAGAATCGACATCTCCGTTTCCGAAGTCCCACGCATAATTTAAGTTGTCCCCTCTACTTTCATTAATGATTTCTACCTCTAGTTGCGAACAGGCGCGAGGGTCGGATACGATTCTAAATTCAGGTATTGGTGGTGGCTCTACATTCACTTCTTTTTCAATCATCAATTCACAACCACCAGCCTGTGATAAGGTGAGGGCAACTGTGTATCTGCCTGCTGCACTATATGTATGAGTAGGATTGGAACGACTTGATGTTTGTCCGTCTCCAAAATCATATAGAATGGTAGTAAATGT
Organism: uncultured Saprospiraceae bacterium; assembly: GCA_964385665.1. Taxonomy (GTDB): domain Bacteria; phylum Bacteroidota; class Bacteroidia; order Chitinophagales; family Saprospiraceae; genus JAAUTG01. The sequence goes on along the minus strand of CAYLPW010000274.1, from coordinate 4,292 downwards.
TCCAGTTACATTGAGTGTATCAAACGTTACACTATTGCCATCACATTCTGTGGTGATGAAGTCACCTGCAATGCTCGGAAAAACTTCTATTGGAATAGAACTACTTGCTGGACAACTCTCCCCTACTCCAGCTTCCAAACTCACGATGTAGTTAATGGTATCCAAACCAATTCCTGCGCGTTCTGGATCGTACTGTCCTGTGCTGTCTATCCCTCGTCCGCTGAATGTTCCTCCAGTAACATTGGTAGTGACCATGACTGGCGCATCTTCAATGCAGAAACTAGTTTGTGGAATAGTCACCGACAAAGAACTGCTCTGTACCACATTGATATTGATACTATTACTACTGATGCAATTGCCCTCTAGAGTGATAGTATATTGGGATTCGGTAGCTTCGGAAGGAACGAACGCACAGTTGGGGAGCGGTACGCCATTCGATAAACAAGTGACTAAAGAATCGGGTACACTTAATGCTAAAAAAACGGTGTCCGCTCCAGAGCAAAGTGTAGTGTCAGGTGTGAGAATAGTGGCGGTTTGTTCTTGTAAGACGACAAAATCGTCCATTTCTGTTTGAGGTCCACATTCATTACTGAGCGTCACTTCAACCTCGTACTCACCCGGTGTCAATGGAAGTGGAAAATTACTTTCTTCTACCCCATTGATCATATAGGTAGCTTCTGGAATGAAAGGTTCTGGAGTATAAGCTAATGACTGACAGGCATCTGCTTGCTCCACCAAACTCAGATTGACAGCATCAATGACTTCAAAAGTTAAGGTCGTTTCGTCGGGTTTGTTGCACGCATTGTCTACCTCTAGGGTCACTATGTAAGTGCCAGGTGCCGTGAATAGTAGGGTATCTTGTGAGTTGTTACGACTGCTTTGCCATTGTGCGCCATTTCTACGATCTACTTCCCACTGGTAGGAATTTTCGTTTTGCGAGTTGCTACCATTGACATAAACGGTTTGTTGTCCATTCGTTAGGCAAACACGATAGCTGCCTGGGCTTGTTTCGCTTGAAACACCTTCAACGGCTTCCGCATTGGCTACGGGTGGGTTGATGACTTCTATGGTGCGGGTGGTTCTGTTTATCCCGCAAGTGTTCCCTACCTCTAATTCGACGACATACGTGCCGACTTCTGTAAATGTGTGACAATTTTCTAAACTTACGGGCGTCCCATCTCCAAAATTCCAGCCGATGACACGTAAATCTTCCGATGTAGGACAAGACATATCTTCAAAACACACATCGTCCCCTAGACAGACAGTAGTTTGAGAAGGCTCAAACCTAGCGGTTGGAAGATTAATGAAAGTAGGTTTAAAAGAGCTATTTAATGGAATACTACTTCCTGGAATGTAAGCCAATAATTCTACCTCTTCTCGAACAGTATATTCACAAGAGCCAAAAAAGTCTTCAAAGTTGTAGGTAAACGATTGAATGGGTACGTTAGGAGAAAATGGAATCTCAGTTATCTCATCATCGCTCCATACTATTTCATAGCGCAGAATCTCTCCTTCATAACCATTTAAGTCAATTTCAACACTTAGGTCAAAAGTGTTTCCACTTAAACAAAAAACTTGCTCTCCACCAACTGCTGCAACTGTGGGACCTGCATTGTCACTTTGAGCATACATGAAAGAGATAGATAGGAAGGAAAAAAATAGAAAGGCAACATATCTAGGGTTCATCGTTAATTGAGTAGGTGAATGGAATAGTGCGGAGTGAAGATAGTTAACATTTTCAATAGATGGGAAGAAGATGCTCATTCTCTTCTTCCCATTTTGAGGTTATCTAGAAGGCAATTTACTAATGAGCTTTCACTTAGTTATTTCAAAGCTGAGTTCTAATACATATTAGAATTAAGCTCGAAATCTGAATAAAATAGCTATAAATCAAGCTCTTCTGTTTTACTTAGCAAATCGCTTTAGTACATATTCAGCTATGGCTTTTTTAGAATAAATTTCTTTATTGAGTGCATCCTGTCGTACGATAAAACGCTCTCTGACCACTTTGTCCCCTTCTTTCTCTATCAAAAAAGCGGGTTGAGCGGTGGATGAACAAATGATTTTGATGACCTTCTTTTGTAAGACATACTCTGAATTACATTTTACTGCTGCTGCAAGACCAACACCTACTCGTTCGCAGACCTGTTTGATAAAAGCCACCCGAAAATCATCTATTCGTTTATCTTTCATAGACACTCCAACGATCTCTTTGTTATCTCGAACACCGATAAAGATTGTTCCTCCTTTATTATTCAGAAAGGCAACTACTGTTTCTAACATAGTTGAATCAGTAAATTTAGTAATGGACGACTTGAATTCCACTTGATGATTTTCACCACCTGCGATAATTTCCGAAGTTGGTCGTTCATTAAGTTCCTCCAAATAACTGATAATCTGACTCGTCAATATATTCGTGACTCGTGCAGCCACTAATGTAGCCTTGTGGTCAGGATTATTGAATAAGAAGTCTCGGTGTATGGCTACTAGTTTGGAAGCTCGTTTGGCGTGAATTGTACCTGACCGAAATGTATTGTGAAAGATGGCTACTTCTCCAAAGACATCGCCAGAGTAATATTCCTTTGTTCTGCTATCTTTCAGCTTCAATCCAACAATACCTGAGTAAATGATATAAAAAGTGTCGCAGTCATTACTATCAGATTCAAAGATGACTTCATCTTTTTCATATTCCTCTAAGCGTGCATAATCCGCCATTGCTTCTCGTTCCCTGTCGCTCAATGTCTGAAAAATATGAGCATCTCTTATTGCTTTTGCTATTAGGTTTTTCATTACTTCAATATTGTTTTTCTTGATATTACATGCACTTATTGATCACATCTCCACTTCACAAGGATCCTCCCCTGCCTTCGCTTCCCCCGACTGAAACTTCACCGCTCGCTTCATCAATTCTTCTTTGGGAATACCGACTCCACCTACCGCCATAACGTGTCGTCCTACGTTCGAGAAATTGACCTCGTTATAATTCATCCATCGTTCATGGACAAAGAAGCCATCGCGTTTATTGACTTTAATCGGTTCTTTGCCGCCCGATTCCGTATTGCTATACATATCCCCATAGATGTAGTCTTTCTTATCTTTTGTGATCAGATCGAAAGAGGAGCAAGTCCAAGATTTTTTGGACGTGGTGTTGTAAAAATGAGCACTGGATTCGCTATGTCCGACCATCGCTTTTGCCCATTTGGCGTATCCTTTTGAGTAGGCGTAACTATTGGTCAGTATAGAAGAACTGTATCCTAGAAAAACGTCGCCTTCTTCTAAACACTTTGGGATGGTGAAGAAGGTATTGTGGAATTCGTTGTACTCCAACATACCGTTGCTCTTTCCAAACTCTTCCAGATACGCTAGTATTTCTTCATCTGTTTTATCTGTCGACTGAGAGAAGATGACAAATGAGCCTGCTGCATCCACCAATACCATATAGGTACGAACATAATCTTTGCGTGGTTCAATGACTACTTTATAGCCATACAGATCAATGAAAGAAGGGACGTAGATCGGATCGTAAGTTTCTGTTCGGTAGCGTCCTGTATTTAAAATAAGCGTGGAAAAGTACCAAGCGATTTGTTCTGCTGTTTCGGGCATATCTTCTACGGCGATTTCATGGGAAGTTAGTCTAGCTTTCGGTAATTCATGAATACCATGATCATCCCGTAACTTGATTACATCGACCGTCACCTGGTCGCCGTACAAATTGTCTTCATAAATAACTTCTGCGAAAGCAGCGGCGTTTTTAGCGACAATGCGCTTTTTCACTCCTCGTGGTAGGTCTAAAGAAGTATCATAGAAACTCCGCATATACTGCCTAGGTACATCCTCATCTGGAAAACTATGAAGCGAAATATTCTTGACACTGAATAAATTGTTTTTTGGAAATTTTTCTACCAATTCATAAACCGATTCTGGAATGTCGGGTCGATCAGCAACTATCTTTTCTACTTCCTTAATATCTTTTTGCTTGACGGTGGACAAGTAGTCACTTAGACTATTGTAGTTGAGTACTTGTACCTCCTCTAGCTGATGTTCTATTTGCAGTTTCGTCTTCAATTGTTCAATAGCAATCGTATCTGCTTCCGCGCCAGTCAGCAATACATACCATTCGTTGTTCTCGTCGGCTTCGTCCTTCAGCGAGATCATATATGGCTCCAAAGTCATCTCCTCCAAGCGATTCATAATGGTTTGTGCGCTGTAGAAACTACGCACGCGTTTGAGTTCGAGGGCAAAGGGTTTGGATTTGGAGAACTGCTCTACTTTTTGGGCGCAGTTGGAGAGTA
>CAYLPW010000273.1:0-5993 GCA_964385665.1 uncultured Saprospiraceae bacterium | reverse complement strand
TCTCTTTGGAGTTGACAGTGCCTGCAACCTCCAAAGCGCCATTTTCATTACAGATATAGCTATCCGTTAACGGACTGCGGTCTTCGAAGATGGCAAACTCCCCCAAGTTAGTATTGTCGGAAGAAGTCAAGCTATTCAAGCCAATAAGTGTCGTTGGTGCGCCTGATACAAGGGTGTTCCATTCGCTGCCATTGTAGCGTACTTGTACATAGTCACTACCCGTCGTCCCGATTTCATCTGCTGCATCCCATGTTAGCGTAACGGCTAAGTTAGAACCACCTGCGGTTTGCTCCTCGATTTTCCACGTGCGATTGACACCATATTCATTTACTTGCGCGCCACTTGTGCCGTCTTCTAGCAGTTCGTCGCGCACTCGAACACTATAAAAATCGGCTGTGCCACCGTCGTTATTCACTATGATAGGATTGTAACTGCTATTCCCAACGGGAAACGTAACATCCGCATCCGCAACGGGGCGAGTAAGTGTACCTGTTCCGTTAGTCTGAACATAATTAGTCGCGTCTGCTCCTTGAATGCTAGAAGGATCATCAAAGGTGACATCTTGATCGTTTAACACCAATTTGCCATTTTCAAAATTGAGCTGCGAACCAATCATCACGTCTTTAGACAAATTCAAATCGCCATTGGCTACGTTGATGGTCAAGCTATCAAACTGCGTACTGCCGCTACCCAATACTTCTGCCGTTGCGCCGCTGTTGAAAACAATATTGCCATCCGTAGAAGTGATCGTGCCGTCATTGACCAAGTCCATATTTTGCAAGACGAGGCTTGTATTATTGACTTTTAAATTGCCGCCTGCTACTTTGAGATGTTGGGCTTGTGTTGCTGTGCTTGACAAGCAATAGACAAAGAAGAATAGAACGATGTTATGAATTATATTTTTCATCTGTTGTTTTTATACTATTGATAAATAAGATTTACTAGATTTTGAAAATCTAGCAAATCCTGATCTGTGTTTTAGTTATCGAGTTGCGCTTGGATTTGAGAAAGCGTAGCTTTAAGTTCGTCTAGTTCGGAGAGTTTCGCCTCTAGTGTTTTAATGCGTTGATTTTGCGTTTCAATTTCAGTCTGCTGCTCCTGTACCGTATTTATCAACATATACGTCATTGCTGAATTATTGACTGTATAGTAGGTTTCACCATTTTCAGCATGTTCAAAGGTCTGTACCATGTGCGGCGCAACTTTCAATAACTCTTGCGCGATCACCCCTACATGAACTGTCGATGTATCGTAACCCGATAATTCGTTGTATTGAAAAGTCACAGGATTCAGCTGCATGACTTCTGTTAAGCCTTCCAAGTAAGAAGCTACATTTTGCTTCAAGCGAGCATCCGAAGTCGTACTCCAGCTACTGCCTGTATCTTTGGCAGCGTTACCACTGACTTCGAGTTGATTAGCACTATTGGAAGCAATATCAACACCAATCCCTACTTTGCCCTGCATGACGACCGGGTTTGTATTGCCTGACGTAGTAAGGTCACCGATATATATTTTATCACTTGAATGGGTAGTACCGCTTACGTCCAACTGCACATAATGAGAAGCACTATTTGTTTTCATTTGAAAATTTTGATTGCTATTTTGAACAGACAAAGTTTGAGTAGCAGCTAAGGTGGAACTCGTACTGACTCCGCCTGTCGCACTCACCTGAATACCTTCTGCGTCACCGTCGCCACTTAGCCAATTGTTGTTGGTATTAATGATTTGGGTGGCTGTGTGGTTGCCTAGATCGTCCGCTGTCATCCCATCTTCCCAGTTAGCCGTCCCATTTCCGTCCGTAGTCAGGACTTGTCCATCCGTTCCATCTACAGTCGGTAAAGTAATGTCGCCCACCGTGACACCACCGCTTTCTGTGACAGAAAAATTATATTGTTCTGCAAAAGTATAGACGTGTAGTAAGTAATCATAGTCTGTATTGTCTTTAGATATACCATCGGGATAAAGATTGCCCGATTCGAAGCCTACGCTCTTTTTGTTACTAAACCATACGGTATAAAGTAGTCCTTCATTAAGCACGACTTCATCAAGAATAGGAATCTCATTCCAAGTAAACTCATTTGGATTAGAAAGGATAGTCGTCGTCAGTAGCTTGCCAACTGTTCCTTCCCCTTCGTAAATCTTAATTTCATAAGAAGAAGCAAGTTCGTCTCTAAATAATAGCTCTATCTTATCTACTTTTCCATTTTCGGTTGCTTTGAACGACTGCCAGGACGCATTATCTGTATCAAACGATGCAAAAGCATTACCATCTATGGTGTAGTTAACCGTTCGAGAAGAGGAAGAAGCATAGCCATCTAATGAAGCATAAAAATCGGTTTTAAGACGCAACTCCTCCTCTGTTAACTGAAGGGGTTCCGTATCGGCTACTTTCATTCTAATAATGTCATCATCTTTGCCATCCGCTTCTACTTGAATATTGGTATCTCCATCCGCGTCGCTCAATGTAGCGGTCGTAATAGTACTCAAATCTATATTCGAGCCATTGGTGATAGAGAGTGTATTGTCAGAAAGACTCAAATCTTGCGCATCGGTGTTGTCCAAATAGCTGCTCAAATCTACACTGCCACCATTGCTTAGTGAAAGCGTATTATTGGAAAGACTAAGGGCTTGCGCATCGGTGTTTGTATCTTTCAATTCTAGCCAACCTGAAGTTTGATAAAACCAGAAACTCTCTGTCGTATTGTCAAATACAAGCAGACCTGTTGCAGGATTGTTGATGGCTTCTCGCTGCGTAGATGTCATTCTCGGCATCAACATCCCTTTATCCGTACTACTCACATCAAGCATAGCCGAAGGGTCAGGATCGCTGTTGTCGGTATTGATACCAACTTGAGCAGTCGCAGAAAAAAAGGAAAAATGATAAACAAAAAATAAGATGATTATAGATTTGATTGTCTTGTTCATAGTTGAAAATTTGCTTTAGAGAATAGAGGAGTAAATTTTAATCTTCACTCCTCGATCACTTGTCATGATTACTGTTTCAAAACGCGCGCTTGATACGTGTGCGCATCCGTTTTTAAGCGAAAGAAATAAAGTCCATCAGGCAAAGCAGCAATGGAAAATTCGCCATCTATTGCTTCCGCGACTATTAACTGAAGATGATCGGCTCATCAGGCTTAGCTATTCCTACTGGTCTGTCCCTCCTTATATAGCTGACTGTTCTAAGTGCTGTAAAAGTCGATTCCATGATTTCTCTGATACGACTAGATAATTTGGATGATTGATCTCTTTGTCTGCTGTTAGGCGTTTGCTTTTTTTTCTAAGTCCAATAGAAATTTGATCTTGATTCGATAGCTGTATTTGTATCGCCGACTGCCCATGTTCCCCCCAACTCACTTGTTCTATCTGAAGAGAAGCAATGGATTCATCACGAATGATCGTGTGGTGCTGCAATAGTTGGAGTTGCCCAAATGCAATCACCAACACTAGATCTTCTTGTACATAGGAAGACTGTAGAAATTCTATCCCTGCTAGTAAAAGCAGAGATGAAAAAATGGCTAGTCCAAGTATATAGACCGAAAACGTACTCCATATACTGGTGCAGCTAATCAAGAAGGCACTGCAACCAACTAGCACCAACAGATTTCTCTTCCAAAGGCATTGGTGTTCTTTGTATTCAATGAGCACAAATTGCTCGATGTCCGTGAGGGAATATTGAAGACTATCCATTGACTTTTTATTTGTCACAAGGATAGGGCGAAGTACCACTTAAGAAAGCGAACATTTAGCTGAGAGAAGCGAAATTGGGTAGGAAATTAGCTGAGAAAAGCGAAGTTCGTGTTTGTGTCACAACTCCTCACTCGGCATCTTCCCATACGTTTTTTTGTACAGCGTAGAAAAATAATGAGGATCTTCAAAGCCAGTTTGATAACTCGCTTCGGCTACCGTTTGCACTTTTCCACTTTTGAGCAATTTTCGGGCAAAGTCCAGCCGAATGGTACGCTGATATTGTTTAGGGGTCATGCCTGTGATGGCTTTCATTTTTTGCTGAAATCGGCGAGGGGAAAGGTTTAATTCCTGTGCTAGTTGTTGCAAATTGAACGTAGGCTGCGCCATATTTTGTTGAATCAACACTTCTACCTTAGCCAGCCAATCCATGTCTTTTTGACTCAATGGAGTAGAAGTGCTTGCTTCGGCAACTGCTATTGGTCGTCTATTGATGCTGTTGTTGATCAAATTAGCCACTCTAGCCTGCAATTCTTCCTCCACAAAAGGTTTAGTTAAGTAATCATCTACACCGATTCTAAGAGTTTCAATCTTTACCTCCAAATCTTGCCGAGCAGTCAACATGATGACAGGAATAGAGCGCAACGCGTCCGTACTTTTGATTTGCTTTAGCAATTCAATTCCATTCATTTCAGGCATCATAATATCGCTAATGATCAAATCGGGGACGAAGGGAGAGGTGGAAGTCAACAACTCCAATGCGGTTTTTCCATTCGTGGCAGCTTGTATAGCATACTCGTCCTGCAAAATCAATTGTATGTATTGCTGTAAATCCACATTATCTTCGACGACCAATAGGTTAAATGGACGATCAGACTTCTCGGAAGCTATCTCTTCTACGACTATCGAATCGGTACTATCCAGAGTTGTCGCTTGTTGCTCAATGGGTGCATACGATTCGATGTAAGGCAGTAGTACATAAAACATACTCCCTTTGCCCCATTCACTTTCTACACCAACCTCTCCACCCAAGAGATGTGCTAACTCTTGACAAATCGCTAAACCTATGCCAGAACCACCTTGATATTTACTGCTTTCCACCTGATAAAAGCGGTCGAATACTTTAGGCAAATCTTTCGACTGAATGCCTTGTCCAGTGTCTTGCACCGCTATTTTTAAAAACTGATCTTGGCGATGAACGTTCACTATGATTTCGCCATTTTTGGGCGTGAACTTCATTGCATTACTAACGTAGTTTTGGATGATTTTTTGGACTTTTCCAGCATCTAAGGATAGTTTCAAATGGGGCGGCAATTCGTGTTTCCAAGAAAATTGAATGCCCTTGAGATGAGCAATGCCTTCAAACGATACCAAAATTTGCTTGATGAAGTCATACAGATTGACCGTTCGATAATTCATTGCTAGTTGTTGGGCATCCAAACGAGACAAATCCAGTAATTCATTGATGCGCACCAATAAATGCTGTCCATTTTGCTCCATCAGTTTAAGGTAAGTATAGTCTTTGTTGGTCAATTTATTTCGATTCAAGACACTTCTTAATGGTCCTAAGATGAGGGTCAAAGGGGTGCGCAATTCATGCGAAATATTAGTGAAAAACCGAGTTTTCAAGGCGTCCAACTCCTTCAACGCCTGTGCATCTTTCTGAATCTTGTTGCGCTGAATCAATAATTCATTTTCAAAGATTCTATTCTCTTTGATGATGGCTCGTATCACTAAAAATATTCCAATATAGAAAATGTACTCCAAGATAAAGTACTGTGGATAGTCCGCCTTCCATACCGCAAGATGAAATAGAAGAGTATTAGACACTACAAAATACCACATCAAGTGACGCACATAGAAAACAGCAGCTACAGCTGTGAATGCTCCCAAACCTGTTTCTATCTGTTTGCCAGGTAAAAAATGAAAAGCGTGCAGGAAAATATACCATTGAAAAACCAAGCCTGTGAGACACATGAACAGCACCACATTCTTTTTGCGGAATAGATAAAAAGTGGCAAAAAGTAAGGAAGCCGCAAAATTATAGCTTAGTAGAAAATAATTGCCCGAAAGCGTAAAATTGAGGACAACAGCGATCAGCGGAGCGACAACTAAAATGAGGGAGACAACACCATATAGATAGGCATTTCGTCCACTCATAGGGGAGATGTATTTCCGTTTGTCATTCATCCTGCTCATCTATCTAATGATTTTCTCAAAAGTAGAACAACGTATATGAAATTTGCTAAGTGTAACAAGTAAAGGAATAGAAAGAAGAGAGTGGGTCGCATAGTGGATTATTTCTG
>CAYLPW010000272.1:0-5998 GCA_964385665.1 uncultured Saprospiraceae bacterium | reverse complement strand
GTTTGAAGGTGAAGGCGATTAAGCCGTCGGATGATGAATCGTAATCGCTAAACTTGTTTAGCTGATTCTGGATAGTATAAATAATTTTGGCAGTTAAGAAATCGAAACCATCATGAAAAGCAAACAGTTCTACCGGCGTCATCTTCCACATTGGCAACCTGAAGGTGCTCGTTTTTTCGTCACATTTCGGTTGAAAGATTCTATCCCAAAGGTCAAACTATGGCAACTCAAGCAGAAATATGATATGCTCATGGAGAATGTGGAGGATGCGACTACAATTTATCATTTGCATAAGCAGTATTTTGCGGAGTACGACCAACTGCTAGATACAGTTATTAGCGGACCTACTTATTTAGCTGCTCCCAAAGTTGCCGAGTTAGTCACGCAAGAACTTCACCATTTTGATACGCAGTTGTACGATTTAATAGCCTATTGTATCATGTCCAATCACGTACATCTATTAATCGATACCAGTAGACAATTTCAAGATGGCACAATAACAAGCACCTACCAGAATTTGGATCAAATCATGAAGCGATTGAAAGGTAGATCAGCTATGGCGATCAACAAATACTTAGACCGACCAGGTCAATTCTGGCAACGAGAATCTTACGATCATTGGGTGAGAAGTGAACGGGAGCTACTCAACATCATAAGTTATATCGTAGAAAATCCAGTCAAAGCAGGATTAGTAGCGCATTGGAAAGATTGGAAGTATACGTATTGGAAATCCTCGTAATCACTAAACTTGTTTAGCTGATTCTGAACTCACCAAATAAGTTTGATAGTTACGAGGACTGCAGCGAATCGCATTGTCAGTGATGTAGTTTTGTACAGCGAAATGAGTTGTTGGATAATAAATCGTAACAAGACCTTTTTGTTTACCTCACATCACAAAATACGTCTTATTCTGTTATCTCGAAGTAGCAAAATGTAGCATCATTAAGCCTATAAAAAGTGTAGGACATAGATGCTTGGATAAGTAGAATTGGAATAATCTTAAAGCGAAACTTGTCCTGAATATCGGGAGCGATCTCATATTTAGAAGCGGAGCGATCTCATATTTAGTAGCGGAGCGCTCTCACCTCTCACCTCTAAATCTCCACTTCATCCACCTTCGCCTCCAACACCTCCTGCAACTCAACTGGTAGCTCCGAAAACAAATCCAAACCAGTTGCTGCCTCAATCTCATCGACAGAAACGCGGTATTCGTGCCATTCTTTTAGATCAGTATTTTGATTGGGCGCTAAAACAGCAATGACGCGCGTATCTTCCGTGATGCGTTCCAGGTCATTGTCGCCTTCTTTGTCCAGCACCAAAACCACCTTCCAAACGTGCGACGGCACAGCTACCAGATCACGGAAACCAATGCGATCTGCCCGACCGTTTCTGCCTTCGCCACCTTCGCCGTAGTTGCCCATAATGAGGTACAGTTCATTGTCCTCACGGCGCACCAAATCACGTGTATATTCTTCCATCAATCGCCAAGGTTCTTGATTCAATTCTGGAGCTTGTGGAATAATATTAGTCATGTAAAACGTGGCTTGATTGTCGTCTCGAGTCCGTGTCCGATCTGCTGATGGGCAGTTGTGTCCTCGATCAAAGCCGCTACCAGAATACTCTTGAGAAGAGACAGGAATAAAGGCTTCTGGCAGCAAAATATCGACCAAAAAGTCATCGCTTCGTCCTACTGATCCCATCCACTCTTGCGTCAAATTCCAACTGACCCAAGTCGGGATGCCGCGTTCACTGTCGTACGCCAATACATATTGTGGACGCTCGATCAAATAGTTTCGTGCTAAAACAGCACTTGCTTGCGCGTCACTAGGATTGCCTAAGGTCAAATGAACCTTTCCGTCCACTTCTTCTACGGGGATCACTTCATCGTCGAATAGTCCGCAAGATTGAAGGGCAAAGAGGGTTAGGAACAGGCAAAACTGCCCCATGAAGGTATGGAATCGCATAATTTCTTTTTTAGTAGTTGATAAGTCACCCTGTGAATACTAGGCATAGAATAGCAAACGACAAGCTCATTTCTCTCAGGCATGAAATTCACGGAGCGACTATAAAAAAGGCAGGTAAGCAGGCAATAGTTTGGCTAAAACGGCAGTCGTATCATCCCGTTTGGGACAAAACCACTTCTAGTAAATGATTTCTTTTCTTTTTGTATTGTTTAATGGTCACATAAAATCCAGGATAGACTGGATAGGACTGATCGAGTGTGATGGCATCCGCGTTTTTTTCGATCAAATTACCCCATTCATAAAGCGGCAAATAGGCTTCGTCGAGCGTACCGATGTAATAGAAAAAGTCACTCGCTTGACTGATTGCCACTTCTTCACCAACATTTTCGCCAATGTAGAAAAAGAAGTTCTGTTGCAACTCGTCGCACCCAGATTGATGAATATCCAATTGCAAACCAGTATCGAATACAATTCGCTCAATGCCAACTCGACCATTCATAATAAATTCATGATCGACAACAGTGGGTGTAGCGGTCGAGAAAATAGGTTCAGGACGTTCGTACAGACAATCCATAAAGCTATCTTCCTGCTCTTCGGACACTTCACTACACGCAAATGTAAGTAAACAAAACACTAGAATATACCATCTATTCATGAGTAGTAATTGATGTGGAATGATAGATCGAAACTAGTGGAAACAAGCAATATTTGAATAGTCTTACAACTACCCTTCAGGTAAAAAGCGGAAATTGTAGTTGTACAACCAGATCAAAAAGATAACGAAAGTGGCGATGTAGACCAATGCCCACATAAATGCTCGACCTTTCTTCCCAGAATTTTTTATTTCGTCAGACATAATATCTATTTATTTGCTAGAATAATAGTAATAAATCAAGCAGACGAATGGCACAATGAACAAAATAGTAGATATACAGCTATACGATGAACGGTCTAACGTCTACTATCTATCATCTAACGTCTTCTCGATAAAAGGCTGCAAATTTAGTGCAATTCAAGCAAAGTCGCTACGAAATGGACACAAATTGCACTTTTAGAACACGATTCTTTGAGAGAAGGTGCAGTGTATTGGTCAAAAGCTGAATTTTGATTTTTCTCAGACTGTTCTATCTTTCCTGCTCAAATCGTACAAACATGAAGACAACAAACTGGCAATTGTGGATAGACACCGGCGGCACCTTTACGGACTGTATCAGTATTTCGCCCGAAGGGAAAAAGGAGCGCATCAAAGTATTGAGTAGTGCCACATTACGGGCAGTTATCCTTGAAAAAGTACGATCAAATACCTATTCCTTTCAATACAATTGGGCAATCGATGAAGATATATTCAAAGGCTATACATTTTATGTAGTATCGAATAAAAAAATCACCTCTCAAGTGCAAAGCATCGACTTTCAACAACGAGAACTGACACTAAGCGATGATTTAGCTATTGCACCAAATACTACTTTTGAGATCACTGCACACGAAGAAGCCCCTATTTTAGCAGCACGATTAGCGACTCGAACTGCTTTAGAACAAGAACTTCCTGACTTAGACCTGCGATTGGGAACGACGAAAGGCACGAATGCACTATTAGAACGAAAAGGAGCGAAAGTGACGCTATTGATCACAAAGGGCTTTCGTGATCTGCTGGAAATTGGAACACAGCAACGCCCACATCTTTTTCAACTCGATATTCCTGAACCAGAATTGCTATACGAACAAGTCATAGAAGTCGACGAACGTTTGTCGGCAGACGGAGAAGTGCTACAAAAATTAACAGCTGCTGAAATAGCGCGAATTGTTGAAAAAATTAATCATCCAGTAATAGCTATCGCTTTGCTCCATAGCTATCGAAATCCCATTCATGAGCAGCAACTGCAAGCCGCTTTGACAAAAAATGGGATCAACTACTGTTCCAGTTCTCACGAATTATCGCCTAATATTCAACTTCTACCTCGCGCGAATACAGCACTCATCAACGCCTATTTACAACCCATTTTAAATGACTATTTATCGCGTATTCGTTCCAAACTATCGACCCAAAGCCAACTGAAAGTCATGAGTAGTGCAGGCGGTTTAGTCAGCAGCGATTTTTTTCAACCCAAAGATAGTTTGCTCAGTGGTCCAGCAGGAGGCATTGTAGGGGCAGCAGCTATTGCCAAACAACTAGCTATTCCTAAAATTCTGACCCTAGATATGGGCGGAACAAGCACCGATACCGCACGCTATGATGGCATCAACTACGACTACGAAACGACGACCAAAGTTGGTCATGCAGAGATGTTGTCGCCTACTTTATCCATAGAAACGGTGGCAGCAGGTGGTGGCTCGGTTTGTTGGTTTGATGGCGAACGGCTGCGAGTCGGACCAGAAAGTACAGGTGCGTCGCCAGGTCCAGCATGCTACGGCGCAGGTGGTGCATTGTCGGTGACTGATATTAATGTATTATTGGGAAAATTGGATGCTCGTGCGATGGGAATTCCGATTACTATAGCAGCGGCAGAAGATGCTTTGACAATGATTCAGCAATCCATTGTTGAGCAAAAAGGAGAGCAGATTGATCGCTTGACCTTGCTGTGTGGCTTTGAACAAATTGCGAATGAAAAAATGGCAGAAGCAATTCGAAAAGTATCGGTAGCGAAGGGTTTCGATGTCAGTGAATATGCGTTGTTAGTGTTTGGCGGAGCAGGCGGATTACATGCTTGTCAAATTGCAGAGTTGCTTCGTATCCAACAAGTTATTTTGCCGTATGATGGAGGGCTGTTGAGTGCTTACGGAATGGGTATGGCGCAATTGGAACGATTGGTGGAACGTCAAGTGTTGCAGCCGCTAACGATGATACAAAAGCAGTTATCCAAGCTGGTAGAAATGCTGCAAATAAAAGCATTGGAACAGTTAGCAGAAGAAGGTGTACAAAAGGAAAAAAGCTACATCAAGTCTAGTCTGATCTATCTGCGACTACAAGGACAAGACAGTTCACTACCCATTGAATGGTCGGCAAAGAATATAGAAAATGAGTTCAAAAAGGCCTATCAAGACTTATTTGGACACTATCCAGACGAAGCCAAAATAGAGGTGGAAAGCATCAAGATTCGAGCAGCTACAAGAGATGAACAAGACCAAAATAACAAACGAACCACTCAAAAAACTGCTGTACAAAACGATCCATCTACACCCTTTCCAGTCTACTACTGGGCGGAACTGAATGAAGGCGCGTACTTAGAAGGACCAGCCATTTTAGTCAATACTACTTCTACTGCTTTTTTAGCCAACAACTGGACAGCGCACGTACAGAAAGGACGCGATATTGTATTGAAGCAAAAAGAACAAACACAGTCCGTTACTAATCTGGAACAAACCGAAAGCATCGCTCTAGAACTCTTTACCAACCGCTTCAAAGCCATCGCTGATGAAATGGGCGCACAACTCCAGCGCACTGCTTTTTCCGTCAACATCAAAGAACGTTTGGACTTTTCTTGTGCGCTATTGGATGCGGATGCCAGACTCTTGGTCAATGCGCCACACATTCCAGTTCACTTAGGCAGTTTGGGTATTTGTGCTAGACTCATTTTAGAAAAATTAGACCTTCAAAAAGGTGATGTCGCCATTACCAATCATCCAAAGTACGGCGGTTCGCACTTGCCAGATGTCACACTACTTCAAGCTGTTTTCGACGACAAGGGCGAACGAATTGGCTATGTCATCAACCGCGCTCATCATGCAGAAATCGGCGGACGAACGCCAGGCTCTATGCCACCCGACGCGACCAGTTTAGAAGAAGAAGGCGTAGCGATAGTACCGACTTATATCGTCAAAAATGGAGTGCCACAATGGGAAAACATGACCCAATTGTTTACACAAGCTCGCTTTCCCACTCGCTCTTGGACAGAAAATAAAGCGGATTTAAATGCGGCTTTAGCATCACTCCGAGTAGGAGCAAGTAAGCTCCAAAAATTAGCCAGACAACACGGAACGTCGACGATCAAAAAATACATGACCGCCTTACAAGATATGGCAGCGCAAAGTTTGTC
>CAYLPW010000271.1:0-6246 GCA_964385665.1 uncultured Saprospiraceae bacterium | reverse complement strand
AAAGTTATCAAAACAAAAGGATTTTTTATAGCAAAGAGTAGTGTAGAAAGATGAAGTCAAGACTATAAAGTGATCCGTTCAACGTTTCTTAAACAGACAGTTTCTAACTTTACATTATATTCACCTTTTCAGTTCCTAATCATTATTTAACTAATCATACCTAACTAATGACGCGAAGATCAACGCCATTTTTCTACCTCTGTATGGGCATGTTACTATCTTTTAATTGTTTATTTGCCCAGTCTCCAACCATCGACGGTACATTTGACGGCACAACTATTTGGGGCAACGCCATCCAAAGTGGAACGAGCAACAATGAATGGGCAAGCGCACAAGCCAACAATTTATACCTGACCGAAGATGCTTGCTACGTCTATCTAGCAGCAGCAGTCAATGCGGCTCAATGGATGAATTGGGTATTTATTTTGAATACGGCAAGCGGTGGTGGCACAACGGATTCGTGGTCACGTAGCATTGACTACTTGCATAACGACGCGCCTGATGTTATTTTCAGGGGTCATTTCGACAGCTACGCACAGTTTCACACCTGGAACGGAAGTAGTTGGGATGGTGTCGGACTTGCTGTTGCGACTAGCGAGTTCGCAGAAAATATTGTGGGTAACAATGTGCAGGCGGGCTACGTGGAAGTACGGATTCCAAAAAGTGAATTGAATGGTGCAACAAATCTTGATGTTCAGTTCTACCTCACAGGAGACAACAACGATCACGGTTCTTTTGATGCCATTCCAGACGACGATAATGCGGCGAGTTGGAACGAATCCATGAATCGAACGCCTTTAGATCAATATGTTACGAATATTTCTATCAGCGGAAGTAGCACTGGCGATGTCGTAACGGTCAGTCCAAGTTTTCCAGCGGCAGATGAAGCAGTGACGCTGACTTTCAATGCAGCTTGTACCCCTTTGGATGGGGAATCGAAGATCTATTTTCATTCAGGTGTATCCTTGACGGAAAACGATCCAACTAGCTTTGATCGGGTCGTCGGAAACTGGGGACAAGACGATGGAGTAGGGGAGATGACACAAGATGTAGTTGACCCGAATGTATGGACGATTAATTTGACGAGTTTGAATGACTACTACGGCGTCGATGTGATAGAAGATGTGTTTGGTTGGAACTATCTATTTCGTAGTGTAGATGGAACAACAGTAGAAGATCAGGGTGGCTCGAACTATTTTACAGCCGTCAATACCGGCAATTATTTTAGCATCACCTCTCCTGAAGGAATACCTTATTTAGGAGAAGTCAATTCCACTTTTGACTTAAATGCCAATGCAAATACTCCACCGCAGACTTGGACGCTTCAAAAAGTAGATGCGAACGACAATGTGCTAAGTGCAGTCAATACGCAAAACGGTGGCGCAACCTTCTCGAATAACATTACTTTGACATCTACGGATGTGGAACGCTACAAAGTCATTGCCGATTTTGGAAGTGGTGAAGTCAAGCATAAGTTTGTGGAAGTGAAAGGCTATGGCACAATCGTGGAAGCAGCACGCCCCAACAATATGCAGCCCGGCATCAACTATCATCCAAATGATCCGACCAAAGCGACGCTGATTTTACACGCGCCTACCTATACGCAATATTTCAAAGGTGAAGATGGCGACATTTTGACGGATACGAAAACTACAACACCTAAAGAAGTCGTTTACGTCGTCGGTGATTTCAACAATTGGCAACTCGACGAAGCCTACAAGATGAATCGGGATCGTGATGGTTGGGATGGGGCAACGGATGCGGATGCAGACGGAGATCGAGGCGACTATTGGTGGATCGAATTAGCAGGACTGACGCCAGGACAAGATTACGTCTTTCAATATTACATGAATGGCGGTATTCAAATCGCAGACCCATTTTCAGAACAAATTTCTGATCCAGATGATAGCGGGATTTCAGATGCCATATATCCTAATTTGGTGGCTTATCCTAGCGAAGCCATTGGTCGAAGCTTCTGTGCTAAAACAGCTGGCGAAGAGTACATTTGGGAAGCTGCTCCTTTTCCTCGTCCTACGGATAATAACCTGAATATCTATGAGTTACACTTCCGCGATTTTACGGAAGAAGGAACGTATTTGGCAGCTATCGAAAAGTTAGAGTATTTAGAAAATATGGGCATCAATGCGATTCATGTGATGCCAGTATCTGAGTTTGAAGGCAATTCTAGTTGGGGCTACAATCCCAATTTTTACTTCGCTGCTGACAAAGCATACGGGACACCGAACGACTTGAAAAAATTCATTGATGAGTGTCATAAACGCGAAATTCAGGTCTTCAATGACTTAGTGCTGAACCATGCGTTTGAGTCTGCCCCGATGGCAATTATGTATTGGGATGAAGTACCTTGTGTCGATCACAAACCGAACGGTTGCCCTGCTGACGAAAATCCTTGGCTCAATAAGTTCCATACCATGGTGTTCAATACCGCTGGACATTGGGGTGTCGATTGGAATCACGAAAGCGAACACACGCAAGCTTGGGTCGACCGTGCATTGGACTATTGGTTGCAAGAGTTTCAATTCGATGGTTTCCGCTTTGATTTCACGAAAGGATTTGGACAAAGTGCGCCAGATCCAAACGACGAATGGGCAAGCAATAAAGATGATGATCGCATTGGTTTATTGATGCGAATGGTGAATGGCATGAAGACGCGCAATCCGAGTTCAGTCGTCATTTTTGAGCATTTAGCAGCCGGCGAAGAAGATCGAATATTAGCCAATCAGGGCATATTAATGTGGAGTGGTGTTGGACATCACAACGATATGAAAAACTTCATTCTAGGCTACAATGACAGCAATACGGACATCTACAACTCAGGTATCTACAAAGCACCTGGACGCAGTTTTCAGTTTGCCAATTGGATGAGCTATCCCGAAAGTCACGATGAGCAACGCTTGGCGTACGAGCTAGAAAACTCCTACGCAGGATTTTCTCCAACGGACACGCCTACCGATTCGCTCACTAAAATCATTGATCGCTTAAAGATCGCTTGGTCGTTCAATTTGCTGTTTCCTGGACCGCGCATGATTTGGCAGTTTGGCGAGTTAGGCTATGATTTTGATATTAATTTCAACGGACGAACAGGTGAAAAACCAGTGCGTTGGGATTATTATGACGATCAAAAACGGCGTGAACTGTATCGCTTGTTTTCGCATCTATTGTTTTTGCGTAACAACTACAATCTATACACGATTGATCCGACATTCTCGAATATTGGAGATGGAGCTTTCGGAAATATCGGTATTGGTTCAGGCAATTTAACTACACCACGTCGACTAGAATTTCATTTAGATAATGGGGACTATGTCATCGTCATCGCCAACCTCGATCCTGACAATCCTCAAACCTTACAGCCTGGCTATGATGCCACTGGTACTTGGTATCGCTACAATGGTGATTTGGCAGTAGATGGCACTTCCATAGCCGTCAATAGTTTAACGCAGCCATATACTTTAGCACCTTCCGAAACGATTATTCTAACCAATTTTGAGCTACCAAAAGAGCAACAGCTACAGATCAAAATTGGGCTAGAAGGTCCATTTGAAACAACAACTATGCGCGACGATTTGCGTAATCAACTACCTGTAACCGAACCATTTACCGCATCACCCAACTTCACCCATGTCGGTGCAGGTGGCGGCGAAAGCATCTTGTCCGAAGCCTTGACGAATACTGGAAACGATGCCATCGTCGATTGGGTCTTTGTCGAATTGCGCGACCCCATAAATACGAATCAAGTGTTGGCAACGCGTTCGGCTTTGCTACAAAAAGACGGCGATGTGGTTGATGTGGATGGTGTGTCGCCTTTAGCATTTCGAGTCTTGTCAGGGGACTATCATGTGGTGGTGCGGCACCGCGATCATGTAGGTGTGATGACAGGAGCGGTGAAGTCGTTAGGCAATTAAGAAGATGGGGCATCAGATGGCTTTGAGATAGTTCTTTAAGTCATCTGATGACTTGTTTTAATTTCTTGTATCTTCGTTTTCAACACCAATCATACAACATTCAATGGAACAACAAGGACATTTGAAAAGACGATATGCGCGATTGAAGGCGCGTGTGGAACGATTGAGTTTTCAGCGGTTGTCGTTGGAGAAACAGGTTCGCTTGCAGCGGCGGTTGCAGAGGTGTGGGCAGGTGCTTTTGGGGGTTGGGGTGTTGAGTGGAATAAACTTAACGGAGTTGCAGGGACAGTTTATAGAGGTGACTACTACGGCTAGTCCGTTTATTAACATCGCTACTGTAAATGGAAATGAACCTTTTGGGTTAAATAGAATAGCATCGTCACCTGTCCCAACCTTTGTAGATATTGATAATGATGGAGATTTGGATGCTTTTATCGGTGAGAGTGGCGGTAACATTAACTACTTCGAAAATATAAGTACAGATAGCTCAGTACCGATGTTTAGTCTAATGAGTACCGATGGGGCGTTTGGCTTAGCAGGGTCGAATTTGAATTCTGGTTTAGTATTAGATCCTAGTCCAACTTTCGTCGATATTGACAAAGATGGAGATATTGACGCTTTCTTAGGCGAGTTTTTTGGAAGAATTTTTTACTTCGAAAATACCAGCACAGATAGTACACTTCCTGCATTTAGTGCAAGTAGCAACTCTGAACCCTTTGGGCTAAACGATGTCGGCGAATTCTCTAAACCAGCCTTTGTTGATATTGATAATGATGGTGACTTCGATGCGCTAGTCGGAGAGAGATATGGGAATATTTTATACTTCGAGAATATTAGTACAGATAGTTCTATTCCAGCTTTTAACTTGTTTAGTAGTTCCGAACCCTTTGGACTAAGTGATATAGGTGGAGTTTCAAGTCCAGCTTTTATGGATTTTGATAGAGACGGAGATATAGATGCTTTAGTAGGTGGAAATGATGGGAATATCAGCTATTTCGAGAATATAAGCACAGATGTTACGCTTCCTGTATTTAGCTTAAGTAATAGTTCTGAACCTTTTGGATTATTTGATGTAGCTGTGGGAGGTGTCAGTCCTGCGCTTGTCGATATTGACAAAGATGGTGACGTAGATGTGTTTATAGGTGATAGCAGTAATAAATGTATCCGTTATTTTGAGAATACCAGCACTGACAGTACTCTTCCTGCATTTATTCCTCCAAAAGTGGATGTTGGTTATCGTTCTACTCCAACTTTCATAGATGTTGATAATGACGGAGATTTAGATGCCTTTATTGGTGAGAGTAGAGGCAATACAAATTATCTAGAAAATATTGGTGATGCTCAAAATCCAGTGTTCAGGAGAAGCGGTAGCTTAGAGCCTTTTGGGATCACTGATATAGGACTCTTTTCTAACTATTCTGATCCAACTTTCATAGACATTGATAAAGATGGAGATGTTGATCTCTTTATTGGGGAAAGAGATGGAAACGTTATATTTTTTGAAAATACTAGTACAAATTCCACAATTCCAGCTTTTAACCGAAGTATAAGTTCTGAACCCTTTGGGCTTAGTGATATAGGTTCTCTATCTAGTCCAGCATTTGTCGATATTGATGGAGATGGAGACAGTGACGCTTTCGTTGGTGGGAGCGACGGTAATATCAATTACTTCGAAAATATAAGTACGGACTCTACACTTCCGGCTTTTAGTTTGAATACGAGTTCAGAACCTTTTGGGTTGATAAATATTGGTAGTTTCGGAGCAAAGCCAATTTTTGTAGATATAGACAAAGATGGCGATTTTGACGCTTTGGTCGGTGAGGGTGAAGGTACTATTAATTATTTCGAGAATTTAGGTAATACAGAAAATGCTAATTTCAACTTGATAAGTACTGATGAACCTTTTGGGCTAAACGATATAGGTGAAAGTTCTGCCCCTGCTATTATTGATATTGATGGAGACGGTTTCTTCGAAGCTATCATTGGAAACAGAGATGGTTGTCTCATTTACTTCGAAAACAATATAGAACTCCCCGTCGAACTCCTCTACTTCCAAGCCAAAGCCACCAAACAAAACCAAGCGCAACTCATTTGGGCAACCACTTCTGAACAAAACAACAGCCATTTTTTCATCGAACGAAGTCGCAATGGCAAGCAGTTTGAAGTGATCGGTAAAGTGCAAGGGGCGGGTACGACCTTAGAGCAGCAAGATTATACGTTTATAGATGAAACGCCTTTTGAGGGAGTAAATTACTATCGCTTACAGCAAGTCGACCTAGATGGTGCTTTTGAATATACCAATATCGAAGCGGTACACATC
>CAYLPW010000270.1:1286-6250 GCA_964385665.1 uncultured Saprospiraceae bacterium | reverse complement strand
TTCAAATTCATCTTCCCCCAATCCCAAATCCGACAACCGCTGCCCCGCCGCCAAATTCGTAATCTGTATTGGTACTGGTCCTAATTCATGCTGCGTCGCAATCTTCGCGCCCCCCTCTAAAGTTGTCCATCCTTCCCAAGATGTCTCAATGCCTTTGATCGGAACAATTTTTACCCACATTTTCCAAGCATACGGCAGATCGTTTTCATCTAGTAACCACAAATAGCTATCACCAGGCGTAACGCCTCCAGACGTATATGAAATCAGCAAGGCTTCGCTGCCATCTTCTTGTTGCACCAATGTTCGTTCCGTACCAGGGTCGAATACTTTAGCAGGCGCGTTCAACCAAAAACTATCATTGGCGAAGAACGACCACGCTTGTTGCACTTTTTTAGCAGCATCTTCGCCAGTCACTCGTTCTCCGTCTTCCCACACTTCGCCAGTCAGTTCATTTGGATTCAACAACACACGCGTATCGCCCCATCGGACATTGACTAGATGCTGTTCCTTATCCCAAGTATAATCATGTAGTCCTGAAAACGTCCATTGCACATAGCGTGTACTATCCCAAGCTGATTTATTGATCGCTTGTTCTACTCGACGCGCCAACGCATCTGCTGCTGCTCCCTTTTCGCCTTCTGGTAAAGGTTCGCTCAAAATCAAGACAGCGACGATGCCGATAGCAATCAATGCGCCAACAACAATACCTATCCATTTTAATACTTTCATTGTGAGTTCTTTTGGAGAGAAATAGCTGGCGTGGGTAATTGTTTTGGACGGTCAGGTATTAATAGTCACCCTGTGAATATTGAGCTTGAAATAGAGGATTGCAGAAATAACCTTCTTTAAGCCTAAAATTCACGGGGTGACTTCACACGGGGTGACTTCAAGAACTGCTCACCGTTTCACCAACCAGATTGCCTTCACCTCCGCTACTTCTTCCCCAGAAATTGACAAGGCTCGCAATGATAACGCCTGCTCCCCTACCGACAATGACAACTCCCCCATCGGCAACTCTGCCCACTCTTTCTCATACACTTCCTTCCGTACCACCCGATCTGGACTATTAAAATAATCAGGATCAAAAGCTTTGTTGATAGTCGCTTCTACTTGCTGTCCGTTGCATTCTACAGCGACAACAGCACCCACATTTTTCTCCGAAGTCGTATATTCTAAAGCCACAGAATAAACACCTGCCGATTGTACATCAATATTCCAAACTAAGGCTTCATCTGTCGCATTCCAATCCGTTATCCAGTCATTTGCCCAAGCGTGTCCTTCTTTAAATCGCAAATCGCCGACTACTTTTTCCGCTTCAATGACTGGCAAATACACCCGTTTCGCAGCTGCATAGCCAATAGGAATAGCAGGTGGCAAAGGCAAGGTAGCCGTAACTGACTGAAAGGCACTGTCATACGCTGCGCCTAGTTGTTCCACCACATCAGCTCGCTCCGCAGCGATATTCCGCGTTTGTCCAAAATCATTGATCATATCATACAACGAAATGCTACTATCGCGCTCCAACACCCAACGATATTGAGACGTGCGTACTGCGCCAGGCTGTGGTGTAAAAGGGGTGTCATGTCGGAACGAATAGATGGTTCGGTCGGCCCAATCGCTTGCTTCCCCTTCCAAAAGTGGCAACAAACTCCGTCCATCCAATGCCAACGAGTCTGGCAGTGACACCTCACAAATGTCCAACACTGTCGGCAACAAATCAATATGCGCCGCTAACTCATCCACCTGTCGCGCCTCAAATTCTGGATAGCGCACAAACAGTGGCACACGCACGCCCCCTTCGTCGTACTGTCCTTTCCGACCTTTCATACCACCGTTGTAGCGATTGCCATTTGGTCCATTATCAGTGAGGAAAATAACGATGGTGTTGTCCAATTGACCATCCGCTTCCAACTGCTCCAAAATACGCCCAATGTTGTCATCTATGTTTTCAACCATGCCATAAGCAGCGGCATTAAAGTCAGTCAAGCCACGCGCTTTGGCTCGATCAAAATAGTCGTCTGGCACTTGCATTGGACTATGTGGTGTGTTGTACGCGAGGTAGCAAAAAAAGGGTTCATCGCCGCTGTCTTGCATAAACTGCATCGCTTGATCGGTCAATACATCCGTCAAATAGCCTTTCGTCTCGACGATCGCCTCGTTATGCATCACTTTCGTATCAAAGTAGTTGTTCCAATGACCTGCCGTGAAGCCAAAAAACTCCTGAAAGCCTTGTCCGTTGGGGTTGTTGGGATACTGTTCGCCATTGTGCCACTTCCCGAACAAGCCAGTGCGATAGCCTGCGCTTTGTAGCAACTCGGCAATAGTCGTCTCGTCTGCACGCATGACTTCTCGCCTGCCAGTCACCCCTGTCACCCCCGTCCGTGGATGATAGCGACCAGTGAGCATACTCGCCCGTGTCGGTGCACACACTTGACTG
Source organism: uncultured Saprospiraceae bacterium (assembly GCA_964385665.1). Classification (GTDB taxonomy): domain Bacteria; phylum Bacteroidota; class Bacteroidia; order Chitinophagales; family Saprospiraceae; genus JAAUTG01. The sequence goes on along the minus strand of CAYLPW010000270.1, from coordinate 3,813 downwards.
ACGTAGAAGCGTTCAAAACGAACACTTTGCTGCGCGAGAGCATCTAAATACGGCGTTTGTAGGGAGTCGTTGTTGTGGCTGCTGAGGTCGCCGTAGCCTTGATCGTCGGTGAGAATGAGGAGGAGATTGGGTTGGGGAGTTTGCTTTTTGGATAGAGCGTATTGTGTTATGAAGAAACAGAAAAACGTAAAACCAATGAGTACAATGAGAAAGCGCATGTAAATTTCACTTGAGTGAACGGTAAAGATATTTAATCTACGTCAATTTCTAATCGTTGCATCTGGATAGTCAAAAGCAGTTGACACCCAACATATAATGGTGGAAACTTGATTCGTTGCTATTCTCAGAAAGCACAACTTGTTGAGTTATGCTTTTATACTTATTCCACAGCACTATCTCTATTTTTTCTACTTTTGTAGATGCTGTAACGATCAAAATCTATATATAGTCAATGGAATGATATGCCAAAATTTGAGTGGGACGAAGCTAAAAATAAAAAGAATCAGACTAAACACAATATCTCTTTTGAAAATGCCAAAAGGGTTTTTGAAGATGAGGACTATGGTAAAGAATAAGATCACTCTAACAGAAGCTTTGACGCTTTTACGAAAAAACAAGCTCAATGAGCATTACGAAATCAACTATGCAGCAACAGATCAAGTAGAAGCGACGGACGCCATACAACTGGGTGCATTAGGGTTTGATGTGCCTGAACAAAAAATTGTTTACCATGACTCATCAATGGAAGAAGATGAAGCTTTCGCTGGAGAATGGATCGCTATTGATTCGGATATGGAGGACTACAAACAACACTTGACCATTCAGTTGCAAGTAGACGACGAGGTTAAAGACTGGCTGGCTTCTTCTGATATTAATGTCGATTTGTTGATGAGTGAGTTGTTGACTGGCTTTTATCGGTCGGCTAAGGTGTTGGAGGGTTCTTAGTTGACTTGGTCTCTTTTGAAATACAAGAAGCTTGTAGCCTCTTACCAATGTGATTTTTACAGCATCATATAAAAACCTAATGAGCCTATTGTATCGAAGTTGCAAACTTCGACAATCGGAGGCTTTCTTAAAAGGCTTCATTAGTTTGCCTAATGACGATTACTCTAACTTAAAAGAGATACTCCTTGTCGATGAAGCTCAACATCATTTCATTCTTTTCACACATGGATGGAAAGAGGATAGTTATGTTCATTTTACCAGTTTTCATTTGGAAGTAAAATCATATGAAACGATTTGAATACACGAAAATAGGACGGATACGCTTATTGAGATTTATTTCTTGGAGCAAGGAATAGATCAGGAGCAGATCAAAGTAGCTCGATTGATGCAATCAATCCTAGCAGATGGATAGTATTCGATGGTTTTCTCATCTTCGTTCTTTCTGACTTTTGATTTCTCCAAAGCCCAATTTGGACTCACCGAAGCGGAAGCCATCAAAGTGATAAGGGACGAAATGACGCTCAAAAACTGGAAAAAGTGGCGCATCCGTGTACAAGGTCGTAAAACCAAACTCCGCAAACGTCGATTAGATGACGTGGAACAGTTTAAGTGTTCGGGACAGAAGCAGGTGACGCAGAATCGGATATCTAAACGGTAATATTTGAGCTATTGCTTCTTTTCTCTATCTTTCGACTTCGATAGAATATATAGATTATGGGTGAGCATTCTTTTAAGAAGAGAATATCAGATGAACTTGAGAAGCTTAGCAAAAGTCAAATACATAAGTTCACTTGGTATTGTGCTTTTAGAGCCTTACCATTATTTGGATATCAAGGTGATTTCAACTTTTGGAGTTCTGAAAACAGAAGATTTAACTTATATAGCATATTCGAAATTCTTGATTCTACTTACTACGATTTGGATTGGCAAACATCAGGCGATCACTTATCGTATGCTGACTCTCTTTCTAAAACTTCTTCGTATTTAACTGCTCAATACATAGCAGAGATTATAAAATCTTTAGCTCGAATAGCTTATTACCTGAATGATTCTGCATCTCCATCTCGATTTTACTCCATGTCATTTGCTCGCAATGCTGTAGATGCAGCTACTAATATAGTTCTTGATACAAAATTTAAAAGACACTTTGAGGAGAAATTATTATCAGATATACATTCTATATCCAATGGAGATACTGTGCAGGATCAAGAGCCGTCCGAATTTTATGGAATAATATGGACTAATTTTTGTTTAGCACTTCAGAAAGAGGATTGCACCTATTGGTCGAATCTTTATCATAAAATAGTCAATAATAATCTCAAGCTCGAAAAAGAAAAACTTCAACAACGTCTCAACGTACCTGACGAGATAAAAGCGCAGGGAGCAGCAGTAGTCGGTCATTATTTAGAAGAACTGGAGGAAGGGTCAACGCACTTGAATCAGGCACGCATCCTTATTTTAGGTGATAAAGGTGTCGGAAAAACCTCTTTAGCTCGACGCTTAGTTGATCCTACTGCGGAAATGCCGACCGATGACGAAAGCACGGCAGGTGTAGATACTTCGGCATGGCGGGGAAAAGGGG
>CAYLPW010000270.1:798-1276 GCA_964385665.1 uncultured Saprospiraceae bacterium | reverse complement strand
TAGATGCCGATGAGGCATCAACAGAAGGAATTGATGTGATTCGCTGGCAGTTTGAATTTCAGCCAGATCGGCCATTCAATGTCAATATTTGGGATTTTGCAGGTCATACGGTCACTCATGCGGTTCATCAGTTTTTTCTTTCCGAACGATGTTTGTATGTCATTGTCTATGATGGGCGACGAGAAGGTAATCAATTAGAATATTGGCTGGAACAAATGCAAAATTTTGGAGGCGATTCAGAGGCAATCATTTTAGTAAATGAACGCGATAGACACAAAGTAAAACTTCCAATTAATACGTTACGAGAGCGGTATCCAATTATTAGTTGTTTCTTCTTTTCTGTTCGAGATAATACTGTTCAACTTGAAAAATTTCGCTCGAAGGTCGCTGAATACATACAAACAAAGCCTTCTTGGAAAAAGCAAGAGATTCCTGCTAACTACTACAAGGTCAAAAAAGAGCTAGAGGAACTATTTTC
>CAYLPW010000270.1:0-788 GCA_964385665.1 uncultured Saprospiraceae bacterium | reverse complement strand
GAGTTTTCAGGCATAGCTGCTCGCTGCGGCGTAGAAAACGAAGAACGGCTGTTGACTGATTTGAATGCGTTGGGTATTAGTCTTTGGTATAAAGAGTTGGAGGACTTTGATACTTTGGTACTGAACCCAGAATGGATTAGTCAAGGTGTCTATAAGATCGTCAATTGGGTAAGTAATGCAGGAAAATATACGTTAACGTTTGCTGACTTTCCAAGTATTTTCAGTGATGAAAAAAATCGCTTACGCTATCCCGATGAAAAGAGCTATTCCTTCCTTTTTGAATTGATGAAATGCTATGAACTGGCGTATGCAGAAACGAAAAAGCGATTGGTGATTCCTCATTTATTGAAAGAAGATCGACCAAAAGAGTTGCCTACTTTTGAAGTTGAGAAAAGCCTAAAAATCAAATATACTGCTAGTTTGCCTTTGCCACCGAATACCATTTCGCGCTTCATCGTTCGCCATCATGCACAGATCAAGAGTAAACAGTTGCTTTGGAAATATGGAGTATTACTTGTTGATAGCAAAGGTAGTGAAGCTTTAGTGAGAGAGGATACAAAAGAACGTACCATTAGTGTTTCGGTACGTGGAAAGACCATGAGCCACTATATTGATGAATTGCGTACTACGCTAAATGACATTTTCAATAGCTACAAAAGCGAGTTTCCAGAACTGTCTTATCAGATACAGCGATTTGGAGAAATCAAAATGGCAATGCCACATCCATCCGCAGGTGTGCCGCCGCCTGCACCATCTAGCAATCAGGAAGCTTTTTGGTTGCCTGAGTC
>CAYLPW010000269.1:0-6252 GCA_964385665.1 uncultured Saprospiraceae bacterium | reverse complement strand
TGGGGGAAATGGATAAATCGCGGATGTGCAACTCATAGAGAATGATGTCCGTGAAGTTTTCGATGGGCGATAAGTCCGCATTGCTCCAGTTCTCAGGATTCGTTTTGTCAAAATCAACTACTTGCGCCCGCAGTCCATTCACGCCGACGGCTTTGGCGTAAGGATCAGGCACTTCATTGTTCCAATTATCATCAAATTGGGCGCGAAAGGTGTAGTACATTCCTTCCAAATTTCGGCTCACTTCTGCTACCCAAACCCCTTGTTCGGCGCGTTCCATGTCTATCGTTTCGGTGGCTTCTCCTTCCTGTCCTGATCCATAGAATTTAAGCTGCATCGCTTCCGCAGCAGGCGACCAGACTTTGAAGGTCGATTGTTCTGGCGTATAGGTCAAGCCTAAATCTTCGCCTTCGTACACTGGGTAGTCATCGTAGCTTTCGTAGGTGGGTGTTTCTAATTCAGGGGATTGGCAGTTCCATAAGAGAAGTGTCGATAGAAATAGTGAAAAAGTGGTTTTGTACATATTGTTTTGATTGTTTCTAGTCGTCCTATTTTCTAATTATAATGACCTTTATTCAGGAAAGTGCTCTTCTAAATAGGCTTCTGCCAGGTGGACAAAATCAGAGGCATCATCTATTAGTCGTTGAGCCTGCTCTAACTCAAGTTTGGTATAAAAATCGTAATCAGCACGTTGTCGAACGTCAAACAACAAAGAGATAATACGCTTATATTTTACATCAAATACCTTCGTCTTGATAAAATGCTGACTAAATTTAGTCTGTACGCCGTTGTGAGACTTGACTTGAATATTTAAAGCATGTAATAAGGCTCTAGCAGCAGTAAAAGCGGCATAATAAGCTCTATTCGCAGCCCCTTCTTCCCGTTCATCTTTCAGAAGGTAGATTCCATCCGATAGGAACTCGTGCGCTTTATCCATCATTATTTGTAGAGAATTCTTCATATCGCAACCCCTTCTTCTCTAACATTTAGCAAGAGTGGCGAATCTTCTAATTCATACCTTTGGGCTTCCATAGGAATAGATGATATGGTAATATCGTAGTCCAAACTCAATGCTGTTTTCAAATCTACTATATTCGACATTTCCTCAAAATAATCGAGCTGCTCATCATTGAAAACGATCATAAAATCAATATCTGAATCTTTCTGATAGTCACCTCTTGCATAAGAGCCAAACAAAACAAGCTTTTCCATACGACTCCCATAATGATCCAGCAATACTTGCTTCAGTGTAGTTGCCAACTTCGTATATTCTGTCTGATCTAACATGTGTAAGATTTTAAAAAAAAAAACACTGTTATCGTTTATATGGTTGTGAATCAGTGAAACATCGACACGTATGTCTGGTAAATACTCCTGCTCTGAGATAACATTTTTATTGCGTTGCTGTACTAGCAGCTTTCTGATCTATATACTAATAATTTTTCTTTGTTCGCTTCTCTAAGTGAAAGCTCATTAATAAAGTGCTTCAAAAAAGGCAGCTATTTTGTCTCCTAAGGAATTCAAAATCCCGAAAGCTTTCGGGAAGTGCATAGCCCCGCTACGGACTTATTTTTTGTGTTTTTTAGGATGGGAAAAGAGCAAATTAGTTGGGGCAGGTTATTATTGAACTTTCACTAATCTTTTCTATCTTTCGAAAAATCAACGTATGAAAAAATTACTTTTACTCTATCTATTACTTTCTCTTTTTGTCCCTCTATTCGCTCAAAACGACGACAACGGCGTTCCCAAAGCCCCCGACCGCACCCAAGGCGAAGGCCCTTGGAATCAACTCATCATCCGTGGCGTGACGCTCATCAATGGCGACGGTTCACCTCCTCGCGGCCCCATTGATGTTGTCGTTGAAAACAATAGAATTAAACGCATAGCGGTGGTAGGCTATCCCGGCGTTCCTATAGATTCGACACGCCGACCGCAGCTGGCAGAAGGCGGTAAAGAATTGGACTGTGAAGGCATGTATCTAATGCCTGGCTTCATTGATATGCATGGACATATCGGTGGAAAATGGCAGCGTGTGGGTGGCGAATACGTCTTTAAATTATGGATGGGACATGGCATCACCGCGATACGTGATCCATCTTGTGGAAATGGCTTAGATTGGGTACTCGATCAAAAAGAACGAAGCGAAAAAAATGAGATTACTGCACCGCGCATCTTTGCGTATACCGTTTTTGGACAAGGGGCAGAAGATGGCATCAACTCACCAGAAGAAGCCCGCGCTTGGGTGCGACAAAATGCCGAAAATGGCGCAGATGGCATCAAGTTTTTTGGTGCGCCACCAGAAATCATGGCAGCGGCGTTGGAAGAAAATAAAAAGATTGGTTTGCGCTCGGCTTGTCATCATGCACAGATGGATGTGGCGCGTTGGAATGTGCTGAGTTCGGCGCGTGCAGGACTGACGAGTATGGAGCATTGGTATGGGCTGCCAGAAGCTTTGTTCGATAACAGAACGGTGCAAGATTATCCTTTGGATTACAATTATCAGAACGAACAGCACCGTTTCAAAGAAGCTGGACGCCTTTGGGATCAAGCTGCAAAGCCCTATTCTGATCATTGGAATAAAGTGATGGACGAACTCTTGGAACTTGATTTCACCATCGACCCCACCTTCAATATCTACGAAGCGAGCCGCGATCTTCACCGCGCCCGTCGCGCAGAATGGCACGAAACCTATACCATGCCTTCTTTGTGGAGATTCTACTTGCCGAGCCGCATTTCGCATGGTTCGTACTGGCATTTTTGGGGAACAGAAGAGGAAGTCGATTGGCGCAAAAACTACCAACTGTGGATGACTTTCATCAATGAATACAAAAATCGAGGTGGACGGGTGACGGCAGGTTCGGATTCAGGGTTTATCTTTCAATTGTATGGCTTTGCGTACATCCGTGAGCTGGAATTGCTGCGCGAAGCTGGCTTTCATCCCTTGGAAGTCATCCGTTCGGCGACCTTGAATGGTGCAGAAGCTTTGGGAGCAGCAGACGATATTGGTTCGGTACAAGTTGGGAAGTTTGCGGACTTTGTGATTGTCGAAGAAAATCCCTTGCAAAACTTGAAAGTGCTGTATGGCACTGGCGCGATTAAGTTAAACGAGCAGAATGAGATCAAGCGCGTGGGTGGCGTGAAATACACGGTCAAAGATGGGATTGTGTATGATGCGAAGGCGTTGCTGGAGGATGTACGGAAAATGGTGGCAGCGGAGAAGGAGGCGGAAGGCTTTGAGCTGGTGCAGCCTGGGATGGAGAAGGAGTAGCTAGAATATTGGTAAACTTTACGGTTGGTTACTTTTTTATAATACAAATCAGTACAAGATGAATGCGATACAAACTTTGCGGCAAAAAGTGGTTCAACTCATCTATTTATTAGAAGATATAGACTACTTGCAACGGCTAAAAACTGATGTAGAAGAAATGGTACAGACGAACCAATCTACTGTTCTTTCTTCATCAGAACTGCCTTGGAAGGCAGCTAAATTAGAGATGAAAGAGTTGCCTACTTTTGAATCAATTTATCAAGCTCAAGGATCGAAGAAGCTCACTTTCGACGAATTACTGCCAAATATCGTAGAAGAGCCAGACTACACTATTTATGAGTTACTGAGTGCGCTAAAAAATTAGGTAGCTATGAATTATCTGTTAGATACTAACATCATTATCATTTATAGCAAAAGTCGAGATCTCGCTAAAGCTATTGAGCAAGATTATCAACTATTTATTGAAGAAAATAACCTCGCTATCTCAATTGTCTCTATTGCTGAAATTAACTCTATCATCCATCAATTTAAGATAGGAGATAAACGTAGAAGAGCGATAGATCAACTATTGGAGCAGACGACTCGCCTAGATATCAGCTACGACAGAATAGTACAACTGTACGAAGAGATAGATGCTTTTAGCCAAGGTCGTCATAACACCTTATCTTCCAACTTTTCTGCCATCAATATGGGCAAAAATGATATTTGGATAGCTGCTACGGCTAGTGCTTTCGATATTACTTTAGTTACTACAGATAAAGACTTCAATCATCTGAACGGTATATTTTTGAATGTACAATACATCGAATTAAAAAAGTATCAAACTAAACGATCAAAATGAGATCAAGCGCGTCGGTGGTGTGAAATATACTATCAAAGATGGGATTGTGTATGATGCGAAGGCGTTGCTGGAAGATGTACAAAAAATGGTGGCGGCGGAGAAGGAAGCGGAAGGCTTTGAGCTGGTGCAGCCTGGGATGGAGGAAAAAGAGTAGCTGTCGTTTAGTGGTCGGATAACTTTGCGTCTGTTGCTAGGTTATCCGATTAGTTTTATAAGATATTGATATAAACTATTCAAATTTGTATCTTAACGAGCTAAAGCATAGCGTATGAATAATGAGATTGTGTTCAAATGGTATCTAAAGCTTTTTGATAGCTTGAATAATGAGTTCAAATTAAAATTGATCACTCAATTGTTAGATAGATTTCGAGATGATTATACTTCTTCGTTAGAAAATCAATCTTCCATTCCTTCTAATTTAGAAAAAAATAAAGCTGATAGAGCAAAAGCACTATTCGGAGTATGGAAAGATGATCCGATGAATGGCGACGAGTTAGTACTGTTTCGTACTGTTTCTGAAAGAGAATATGATTTATGAGAAGTTATTTAATCGATACGGATATTATAGTAGACTACCTCAATGGTAGATATGTTCTTGACAAGAAAGTGCATGAAGTAGGAATCGACTGATGCTTTATCTCTGAAATCACTATTAGTGAGCTTTATTTTGGTGCATTTCGAAGTAAATATCAAGAAAAGCGTATTCAGGAAGTTGATGAGTTAACTGATACTTTTCAGATTATTCCTATTTCGGAATTTCTGAAAGTGTTCGGAGAACAAAAAGCAATGTTAGTTTCCTCGGGTAAAAGTATCGGTGATTTTGATACGCTCATTGCAGTTACCGCACTCAGCAAGGATATGATTTTAGTTACAGGAAATGAGAAACATCATAGTCGAGTGGCGGGATTAACGATTGAAAACTGGCGATTACCTAAATTTAATTTGTTTTTATAGTGGCTAGACCTTATTCACAATAATCTTTTCATGGAGTAGGATGCTTATTTTTAGTGCTTCCGAACGACATGAATAAGTTTTGTGAATAACCACCACTCTTGTAAGTCGTTGCTTTTAAATATAGTTTGCTCTTGACTGAGTAGCTGATATGCCGAGATTTTCTGGCAGCATTTTGATTCAGTCTATTCTAGGAAGACGAGCGGCACGCCTGCTAGAAGATGCTAGTATCCATAGCTACAAAAAGAAATATGGTCGGTTTCCTAGAGGGAACGAGGGGCATGTTTTTTTGAAGATGGATTAGGTAGTGAGTTGACTTTTCTTCAGCAGTACCTTTCTCTCTGTTTTCCCGTATATTTAACAGAAATATGTAGCTAAATAAACGAAATCGACTGAATAAGGTATGTCCAAACACATCAATCAACATCCAGAACAACTCGCTAGAGACAAAATAGATGCTATGCTGGTGGCAGCAGGTTGGGCAGTTCAAGCAAAAGGCAAGGAAGATATTCGGGCAGCTAAAGGCGTAGCCATCAGAGAATACTGGACAGATGTGGGTCCTGCTGACTATGTCCTATTTGTCGATGCGAAACCTGTGGGTATCATCGAAGCGAAGCGCGAAGAAGAAGGACACCGCCTAACGGTAGTAGAAGATCAAGCGAAAAGCTATGCCAACGCCAAACTAAAATACCTCAACAACGATCCGCTGCCGTTCGTCTATGAAAGCACTGGCACAGTCACTCGATTTAGAGACTTTCGAGACCCCAAACCTAGAGGTCGAACCATTTTCCACTTCCATCAGCCACAAACTATTTCCGACTGGCTACGCCAAGGTAAAAGCCTACGCGAACGCTTACAGCACATTCCAGCCTTAGACCCGACTGGCTTGCGTCCAGCTCAAATTGTTGCGGTCAACAATCTAGAACAGTCCTTTAAAAACAACCGCCCGAAAGCCTTAATCCAAATGGCAACAGGCGCTGGCAAAACCTTTACCGCTTGCACGTTCGTCTATCGTCTGCTCAAATTCGCAGATGCTAAACGGATTCTTTTTCTGGTCGATACCAAAAACTTGGGCGAGCAAGCAGAGCAGGAGTTTATGACCTACCAACCGACCGACGACAATCGAAAATTCACGGAGCTGTACAATGTGCAACGCCTTTCCTCCAGCCATATCGCCTCGGATAGTCAAGTTTGT
>CAYLPW010000268.1:0-6265 GCA_964385665.1 uncultured Saprospiraceae bacterium | reverse complement strand
GTCTCCATTTGATCGCAATAATCCAAAAATGCGCCATAAAATTCATCATTGCCGATGGTGGCACTATCACCTACGACAATCAGTTTTTTTCGCGCCCGTGTCATCGCTACATTCATGCGTCGATAGTCTTTTAGAAAGCCAATTTCACTTTTCGCATTGGAGCGCACTAAAGAAATATAGACGACATCGCGCTCTTGTCCTTGAAAGCCATCAATCGTATTAATGGTGATGTCCAAATCTGCTAATCGAGGGTCTTCGGCGACCGTTTCTTTGATGTGCACGACTTGCTCCCGATACGGCGAAATGATAGCGAAAGAAACAGTAGAAACGTCAGGAATATAGTCCAACAATTGATAAAAGTGTTCGCATAAAATCTGGAACTCATCAGGATTATACAAACTACGGACAGCTTCATTTATCTTCTCCTCAAACCCACAACCTGCTGTGTCGATAAAGGTCAGTGCATACTCATCATCGGGATAAACGACATGATCGGCAACGGAAGCATCGGCTTTCAATGCCCCGTCGTAAAACTGCTGATTCGAAAATTCCATAATTTTCCGATTCATGCGATATTGAACATCTAGGAAGTTGACTTTGGGTAAGCGTTGAATGCTTTTTTCAATGAGGGAGACATCCAAACCTCCTTTCTTCGCCTTTATTGATTTGACAGTAGGAGGCAACTGAAACGGATCGCCAGCCAACACCACTTTCGACGCTCGACTAATCGGAATCCAAGCAGCCGTTTCTAAGGCTTGCGCTGCTTCGTCAATAACGATGGTTTTAAATTTTTGGTCAGCTAAAAAAGGATGTACCGCACCCACTAAGGTACAGGTCACGACCTGCGCGGAAGACAAAATTTGATCCAACAAAATGTCTTCCAGTCGTTTCGCCCAGCTACTCAATTCCTTCGCTTCCTCTTTGTAAGCGTTGCGTTCCGCCCGTTCCTTTTGTCCATATCGTCGCCGAATTCTCCACGCTTTTCGTCGCAACTCGGCTGCTTGAAGACGAACTTTTTTAATGTTCTTATTTTCAGGATGGGAAGAGATTTTCATCTCCAAAGTGTGCATCAAAATGCTTTCATCCACCCGCGAGATGTTCCCAATTCGAACCACATTTAGTTCTAAATCTGCTAAACGTTCTGTCAATAAATCAACGGCTGCATTACTAGGCGCAGTGACCAAAACACTACGTTCCGTTTCGCACAATTTTTTGATGGCATGGACAAGCGTTGTCGTTTTTCCCGTGCCAGGAGGACCATGCACGAGTGCGACATCTTTAGCAGCTACAATATCTCCGACTGCTTGACGCTGTGCCGCGTTGAGGTGTGGAAGATCAAGATCGGGTAGGGGAGTAGTAGGTTGTGGTGCGCGTACACCCAGCAAAATATCACGTAGTTCCGCCAGTCGATTACCTCGCGCCTCCAATACTTGTCTCGTCGCCTTCTCCATTGCTTCAAACGTACGGACATCAAACATCATTTCGACACCCAGCTGGTCAAACTTAATCCAGTTCGGTAAGTCTTTCGTATTGAGGAGCAGGCGCATTTTGTGCTTGTCTACATAGTCGATGACACCCGTACGTTCTGGATAATGAACGCGCGGACGTTTGGAGAAAAAGTTGATGACTTGTCCAGCCCGAAATTTGTGCGGTAGATTGAGTTGTTGCGTTCGTTTAACAATCACGAAGACTCGATCACCTACCGTATAACCAGATTTGAGTACTTCCAGTGGAAACCAGCAGTAGCCTTTTGCCACTCGTTCTTCCACTGAAAGCGACTGCAACATGGCTTTGAAAAATTCATAATTTTCACGTCGTTCAATCGCTAGCAGTTCGAGCGATCGTTCCAATTCCGCTTCAGGATTTGGTATCATTTGGTTCAATTCAGTAGTTCGGATAAAATAGTTTTGAGTATGCTTGTCAGGAATTATTTACCAATAAAATGAGCAGGACGTTTCTCGATAAAAGCGGCGGCACCCTCTTTGAAATCTTCCGTCGTTGTAGTCATTCCAAATTTCTCAACTTCTCGTTCAAAGCCGTCCACGCCGGGTTCAAAATAAGTATTCACCGATTCGATGACTTTTGCAATCGCAATCGGTCCTTTCTGCGCGATGGTTTGAATCAATCCAGTTGCTTTAGCGATAGCTGCTGCTTTATCTTCAACCACATAATTCACTAAACCTAATCGTTCCGCCGTAGCCGCGTCAATCATGTCGCCAGTCATCATCAATTCTAAGGCTTTTCCTTTGCCGATGTATTGAATCAAGCGTTGCGTACCGCCATAACCTGGAATGATGCCTAAGTTCACTTCTGGCTGCCCAAATTTCGCGCGCTCTGTCGCAATTCTTAAATGACAAGCCATCGCCAATTCACAACCACCACCCAAAGCGTAGCCATTCACCACAGCGATCACTGGCTTAGAAAACTGCTCAATTAAAAAGAAAATATCTTGACCGCGCTTAGACAACTCCGCTCCAGCATCACCTTGCACGCCCAAAAATTCTTTGATGTCTGCCCCTGCCACGAATGCTTTTTCGCCAGCCCCAGTCAATATGATGCCTTTCAAGCCTTCCATTTCGGGAGCTTCTTCTTTAAAAAAGTGCTGCAATTCTAACAAAGTCGCTTCATTCAGGGCATTGAGTGCCGCTTCTCTATTGATCGTGACGGTCGTGATTCCTGCTTCGTGGGTAAGGTCTAATATTTGGTAAGCCATGTATTCGTTTTTTTTGCAAAAGTATATAAAGTCAGCGCAATCTTTTAGTGGATGTTCACCGTCTTTGCCTAGAACACCAAAAGTCAGGTAAGTTGTTGTGTAAGTGCCAAACCAAAATTACTTTAACAACTTATTCGTCAGCCAAAAATAAGATAAGTAACTGTCTCGATAGCTATCGGGACGTGGAAGTTGCGCGTCTTATTTTTGGCTGACCTCCAGAATAAGTTGTTATAATTTTTTTGGCTTACTACTTACTGTGAAATAATTAAATGTATCAGGCTTGAATTTTCTCACAGGTCACCCCATGAATTGTCTGCTTAAAAAAGTTAAGCGAGGCAACTAACGCATTCAGGTGGAACATTCACGGAGTAACTAGGAACGAAATAAAACACACTTTTTTCACTTACGAATAGCAATAGTGCTAGAAATGTCGTAAATTTGCGCCTTGCTGGAAATCCCGTCGCTTGCTTGCAAGGTAAACGGGGCATTATCACAAATAAAAGAACAAAAATTACATGCCAGTAAAGATTAGACTACAGCGCAAAGGAAGAAAAAAACGTCCTTTTTATCACATTGTCGTTGCTGACTCTCGTGCACCACGCGATGGTAAATTCATCGAGAAAATCGGAACGTACAATCCAATGACGAAGCCTGCGACGATCGAACTAGATCGGGACATGGCGTACGATTGGTTGATGAAAGGCGCGCAGCCGACTGACACAGCACGTGCTATTTTGCGCTTCAAAGGCGTCATGTACAGAAAGCATTTGATGCAGGGTGTGAAGAAAGGCGCACTAACACAGGAACAAGCAGATGAAAAATTGACGGCTTGGATCGAAGCGAAGGAAGAGAAAGTCGCTGCTCGTTTTGAAGCCACGAAGAAAGAGCAAGACGCGTTCAACGCTCGTATTGCTGGACTAGATGGCAAGTACGACAACGTCAAGTTGAAAAAAGAAGATACTTCTGAAGCCGCTAAAGAAATTATGGGGCAAAACGGCGAAGGCGATAGCAACGAAGGCAAAACGTTGGCTGAAATGAACGAGACGACGCTGGACGACATCACTGGAGAGGCGGAAGCAACACCAGCGACAGAAACAGCAGAAGCACCGAAAGCAGAAGAAACAGTAGCCGAAGCACCAGCGGAGGAAGCTGCACCTGCGGAAGAGAAAGCAGAAGCAGTAGAGGAAGAGACGAAATAGTCTACACTTCTTGTTGCAATAAGAACTAATGTCTACTTGAGTTATCAGGTAGGCATTTTTTATTTGTAGGTTTATGTACTTTATTGTACTTTTACCGTATCAGACAAGGTATCGCTAAATGTGGTACTTAGATTTTTAAGACCTGATAATGCCTTGAGTGGTATTATCAGGTCTTTATTTTACGCTTAAATAGTGAAAAAAAACACAAATTAAAAGACCATGCTAAAAGAATTAGATAGCAGTTATATTGAACGACTAGAAGCCGTGGCGCAAGAAATACAATCGGCGGATGAATTGGCGGCTTATTTGGAAGAAGAAGATGAAACGTATTATATGCAATTGAAGGATCTTTATGAGCCAAAAATTGCTGATATTTACGAAGAAGTTGCTGCGAAGCATCCGTTGCAATTAGTGCATTTTGAAAAAATTATTTTGCACGAAGCATTCGAGGGGTTATTTCTGCCTAGAATTTTGGGTTTCGCGGCACTTCGTGGTCAAGTGAATGATCGTTGTAAATACGTTCTGCCGCAAGAGCATTTTCTAGAGATTTTGATGACGATCTGCGAGTCGCCCAACTTCGATATTTTGAAGAAGCGAATCGGACAGACCATTCAAGTAGGGTTTGCATTGAGTAGCGATATTCGCATCACAAATCTGCTCAATGAGATTCAGAACAAACGCATTCGCAACTACCTGAAAGCACAAAAAGCAGATAATTTCCGCATACAGGAAGAGCGCGAAATATTATTGAATCGATACAAACGACAGTTTCGCGACGACAATTTCTACTCAGCTGAGTTTCCGACGAATGCTTCTGAACTGAACACGATGTTCACGAGTTTAAAAGCATTTTTGCAGTATCGCATCAAAAACCGAATGGACAATTCGAGTCTGGTTGCGCCTTTGATGGAATTTGTGGAGCGAGAAGAATTTCAGGGAACGACGGAGCATCTGCAAATTATGGTGTTGTTCGCTTCTTTCTTTGAGCTAGATGAGGCACAACAGAAAACCGTCCAAGAGGTCTTTAATAAGGTCAGAACGACGATGCCCGACTTTGGAGATAAGTATTTTGACTTCATCCTAGAAGTTCAGAATGGCGACGCCGTCAATATGAATGGCGAAGCAGAACTGCAACTATCTGGTATCGTTGATAAATCAGTAACTGACACCTTGACGGACTATTATACTTTAATGGATAGTGTGCATAGTAATGGCTACAACAACGAAACCGTACAGGACGAAGTACGTGTATTTGATAGCAAACACGAAGGCAAGTCGAAAGAGAATGAAGCGGTACGTCGTGCTATTTTTAACTATTTTAATCAGTTCATCAGCAATCTAGAGCCTAGCGAATACACGGAGTATTTTGAGATTACGAAGCTGTTCCCGATCTACATGAAGATATTCGCCAATCAGCAGTTCAATCAAGATTTGAAAGAACTGTCGATGAAGTATGTCAAAAAACTCTTGAAACATTTTACAAATAAGCGCGACAAAGACTATCAAGACATCAAAAAATTCGTGGGAGCTACGTTCCCTGACTTTGGATTTTTGAAGGAGAAAGATGTGAAGGAACTGTTTAAGACACGGCGCAAGCGTCGGAAGAAGGTGGAAGCGTAGAAAAATTACGAATTACGACACAATCAATGAGGGACTCGACTTTTAAAGTTGATGTTACGTTCAACTGATTAAGTACGTGAACCCAAATAATCGACACTTTCATTGACGGGCTAATTTTCCGTTACTCGGCGTTAGATTTTTCTTCCATAACCAGTTATGCAAGAAAAATCTGCCTTGATTAACGAAAAATTAGCTAGGTCAAAAGTGACGTTTATTTACATTCAAGTACTTACTCGTTTTGCGCGCTATAATTAATTACGAATTACGGTTGGTTCAGTGCAGAACTTAGATTTTGCAGTTCCTTTCCTGTTGGAGACGAAATATTCTAGTTTAAGCTAGAACTGCTGGATGCGTAATTCGTAATTCATCATTAAAAAATGAGTACGATAATTCAATCCGTAAGCATCCTCGGCAGTGGTCGTGTAGCGACTTTATTAGCTCAAAAGATGGTCGCTTCTGGTATTCAGATAGTAGATATTTACAGCCGCCAACTCTATAACGCTCAACGGCTGGCGCAAAAAGTGAAAGCTAATGCGACAACAGATTTAGCAGCATTAAACACAACAAGTGATCTGTATCTAATCGCTATCAACGATGACGCGATTGAGTCGGTAGTGACTGAATTACGATCTTATTTGCCTGCGTATTCATTTGTTGCACATACCTCTGGAGCAACGCCTTCGCAAGTACTAGCTGCTTTTCCAAACCATGGTGTCTTCTATCCGTTGCAGTC
>CAYLPW010000267.1:0-6297 GCA_964385665.1 uncultured Saprospiraceae bacterium | reverse complement strand
TTGGCTAAAGCATAGGCAGTCAAATCTTCTTGATGTGGATGTTCGCCTTCTAATAGATCGACGAGATAGGCGTCTTTGTCTACGTCTTTATGAAATTGTAGACTGCGGAAATAGGAAGCCAAAGTTGCTTCATCTAAGTTTTCGTCTTTTAGAATTTCTGCAATCATGGGGACGGTTTTTGGACTACGCATCCGCCAAACGATCTCTCTGTTGATCGGCGTATTCCAATTGTCGCCGACGGCTCCTAACCATGCTTCAAAGAAGCGTTCACTATTTCGATCTGCTCCGATGCCTAACGCTTCTAGATACCAACGATCTTCACCGTCATATTTTTGGGCTAATGCTGTCCACAAATTAGCAGCTTCTTCGCTATCTTGATAACGCAATAAAATAGCCGCTTCTCGCCAAAGCGCAATATTGTCTGATTCGGCTGCTTTTTGTAAATGTGTAAGCAGATTATCTTGATCTAGATAGTCGGCAGCACGTAGGGCAGTGAGTTGTAAATCAGTGTTGTTGGAAGCTAAAGCTTTTGAAATGTATTTTGTAGGATTTTGATGGGCTAATAACCAAAACGCACGTGCTTGATGCCGTTCTGAGCCATTTTCGTATACATCGACCAATGCTTCTTCTGCTTCGCTCCCCCATTCCTTCAGTTGCTGCCAAGCTAAGTAGCGCGTTGCTAAGTTTGGATTTTTTAGTGCTTCAGCCGCGCTTTTAGGAGTTGACAAATCTGGAGTGGTTATTCTGTATTCTGTTTTACCTTTTGGAACAATTCGATAAATACGTCCTCTTTCCAAATCGCCCATTTTGTGTCCGCCTACTCCTGGATCGTACCAATCGGCGACGAAAATAGAGCCATCAGATGCCATTGTCACATCCGACGGACGAAACCATGGGTCTTTACTTTTCATGATGTCCACTACTTTTGCCGAGTAGCCAGCTCCGTCTCGTTTCACAGGATAAGCACGAACGACTTGATGACCTGGCTCGCAATGAATCATTTGATTGTGAAAGACTTCTGGCAATAGGTTAGCTTCGTAAATTAGCATTCCTGTCGGAGAACCAGAGCCATTTTGCAATAAATTGGGGATACTTCCAGGGTCGTTTTGATGCCAATGACGGAGTGGAATAGAATCGTGCATGCCTATACGACGCGTTCGCCAGCCTGCCCCAGTGAGTTCGTCGGTGTAGCCGTAATTTCCGTAGGGCATGACGTAGTTAATGCGCGTGCCACGGTTGCCATCGTCATCATTATCAGACTGCCAGAGTGTGCCATAGCTATCGACGGCTAGTTCGTATGGATTTCTAAAATTATGACCTAATACTTCTAAATTGCTACCGTCCATTTCACAACGTAACGCCAGACCTTGTCGGAAAAAGCCCCCTTTGGTATCAATTAGTTCGCCTGAACGATCTATGATAAAATTACCGTCTTTATCGGCTATTTTCTCAAACTCATTTCCTGAATTAAAATACAATCGACCATCTGCACCAAAGGTGAAAGCGTGCATTCCGTGGTCGTGTTGGTTGCCATCTAATTTTTGAAATAATAGTTCCTTACTATCAGGTTGATCGTCGCCGTCTTCGTCCGTAAATACAATGACATCTGGACTGTGCGACACATAAATTTTTTCGCCCAAAACAGCAATTCCCAATGCTGAATTAATGTCTTCCCCTTGATAGAATACTTTTTTGCTATCCGCTTTTCCGTCACCATCCGTATCCTCTAAAATCAGAATGCGGTCACCAGCATCGCGGTATGGATTATCGGGATTGTGCTGGTTGCGGTAGTTTTGTCCTTCGATCATCCAGATGCGTCCTCGTGCGTCGATGTCCATGTTGGTTGGGTTGCTCATCATGGGTTCGCTTGCGAAAAGTTGCACTTCCAGATCGTCGTACAGCTCCATGCTGGCAAGTGCGTTTTCTGGAAGTAATTTTTCTTCTTCGGAAAGTGAGTTGTAGTCAATTTGTGGAGTTTCCGACTGACAGGCAGCGAGCAGAATAAGTATGCCCAGTAACAGATGTTTCATTTTGTTTTTCGTTTTATTTTTGGTAAAGATCGTAATTTTATAGTTTTAAAGAAGAGCATATAGCGGTAAGACATTGAGCGATATTGATGATATATGTACTTCTCTTATAATACAAAGTAGACTGACATCAATTAGTCCTTTTTCTGTTTCTATAACGAACAAAATAGGAATCGTCTTTCTTTTCTCAAATCAGCATTTTACGTGAACCTGACCTATGAACTTAGCTAACAACAAAGCAAATGCTATCGCTTTTTACAAAATAGCTTACGAAGGTGATCCTCAAAAAGCAGTCGACCTGTACGTCGGAGACGACTATATTCAGCATAATCCTGACGTAGCGGATGGTAAAAAAGGTTTTATCGACTATTTTAAACGTATGCAGCGTGAGTATCCTGATAAGTCGATTGAGTTTGTACGCTGCATCGCAGAAGATGATTTAGTCGCTTTACACACTCATCAAATATGGCCTGGCAACGACGAGTATATCACGATGGACTTTTTTCGATTTGATGAGAATGGAAAAATTGTAGAACATTGGGACGCAATTCAGCACATTCCTAAGAGGTCAGCGAATCCGAACACGATGTATTAGTGGGTAGATGGTGACTTCTTTACAAAACGACAGTCCGAAAAAGAAAAGGCTTCTCCATGCGCTATACTAGACAATTTCGGAAAGATTCTCTTCGATGGGACTTTTGGGACTACTCGATGCCTGGTTCTTACTTCATCACTATCTGCGCTGAAGATCGACAGCATCTTTTTGGTCGTATTCAAGAGAACAGCATGATCTACTCGGACTATGGTCAATTAGTAGTCGATGAGATACTGCGGCTGCCTACTTATCATGAACGCTGTCGCTTAGATGAGTGGGTTGTGATGCCCAACCATATTCATCTGTTGATTACTCTAGAAATCGAGTTGCCTGATACGAATGAACCCGCACCACCACCTGAACACTCGACGTATTGGTGGCACTATCCCAATCATACACCAGACAAAGCAGACCTCGAGCAATATCGCAAACATCGTCGCAAGATGCTGATCCCCAAAATGATGGGCAAACTGAAGATGTTGACTTCTAAAGGCATCAATGACCTCCGAGGAACGCCTGAAGCAAAGAACTGGCAACGCGGCTATCACGATCACGTCATCCGAACGCTACAATCGTACGATAATATCCAGCGCTACATCCGCAACAACGTCAGCAACTGGGATGGAGATACCTTCCGATAAGAGGATATATCTACTGTCCTGATCCAGTAGGCGATTCATGTAAGGGCGATTCATGAATCGCCCCGACCTGCACGACTGGGAGACAGCCACTTGTACAGAACTGGCACAATCAGCAACGTCAAAAACGTAGACGAAATCATCCCACCAATAATCGTCAGTCCCAACGGCGACCACAGCGAAGACGCTTGCGCCGTCAGCGGAATCAACCCTAAAATCGTCGTAATCGACGTCAACAAAATCGGCGTAAATCGGCGCTCACTGCCCTCAGTGACAGCTTCGATCAGCGACTTCCCTTCATCACGCAATTGGTTGATATAATCCACCAAAATAATCGAATTATTGACGACAATCCCGATTAAACTAATCAGACCTACAAAAGCAAAAAACGAAAACGACCAACCCGACAAATACAAAGCAATAAACGAACCAGTAATCGCCAACGGCATCGAAGAAAAAACGATCAACGGCTGCACAATGGAGCGAAACTGCAACACCAAGACCGCAAAAATCCCCAACTGCGCCAAGCCCAAAATCAAGCCCAAACTGCCAAACGTACTTTGCTGATCTTCGTACTCACCACCGATGTAAAAAGAATAACCATCTGGTAACTCTTGCTGATCCAATTGCTCAATAATTTCCATCGTAATGGGAACAGTGGCATCTGCATCGACGACATCGGCAGTGACTGTGGCATTACGGTCTAAATTGTAGTGGCGAATTTCAGAACTAGCGGCTTGAAACTCCAAATTAGCGACTTGTCGAAGCGGCACTTGCGCACCAGTTTGCGTCGCAAAATAAACCTTGTTGAAGTCATCGATACTAGGTTCATCGTCAAACGGCAAACGGACAGTTACTGCATACTTTTCATTGTCATCCAGCGAAACTTCATCAATCCGTAGCCCATTCAAACTAGCGCGCACCGTTCGATCAAAATCCAAATAAGACAAACCTATCAAGCCAGCCTTTTCCTTGTCCAATTGTAATTTCAGTTGCGTTTTGTCGACACTTAATGGATTATTTACATTGACGACGCCTTCCGTGCCTTTGACGATCGCTTCTACTTGAGCGGCTAAGCGTTTCAAGGTGTCGGTCTCCTCCCCGATGATGCGGATTTCGATGGGCGCTTCGACTGGTGCGCCATTTTTTAGTTCTTTGAAGGTGATGTCCGCATTGGCATAATTTTCAAATTCTTCCCGTAGCGTTTTCAGTGTGCCATAGAAACGTTCTGGATTCCACGTATCGAAATTAACCAACACTTGTCCATGTGTTTTGCGGAAAGATTCAGGAATGCGGTTGTAATAGACTTGCGGATTGCCGTGTCCCACGTTGCTGGTATAGTTGTCCACATAGTCGATTTCGTTCAGCACTTCTTCTACAAAAATGACCGCTTCTTCGGTTTCCTCCAAACTCGATCCAAAGGGCGTTTCCACCTCTACCAATAGCATCGCTTTGTCAGCCGTCGGGAAAAAGCTCACCCCGATTTTGGGAAACAAACTCACACTAAACGCTAACAAGCCAACCGCCAACAGCATGACCAACCAACCAAACCGCAACGAAAATTTCAGCGCAGGACGATAGACATTCACGATCATACTATCCAAAACTCGATCAATCAGCGGCTTTTTCTCGCTGTCGCGCAATTTCATCAATCGGCTAGCCAAAAGTGGCGACAAAGTCAATGCTAAAATGAGCGAAACCACCAGCGTAAAAATGACCGTCAAGGGCAAAGAACGCAAGAACTCACCTGGCCCTTCACCTAATTGAGTCAGTGGGAAAAAGGCTAAAAGTGTCGTCACCGTTGAGCTGATGATGGCTGGCGCAACTTCTCCTGCACCTTTCGCAGCGGCTTCTCGTTTGGAGTACCCTTCTTTCAAGAAGCGACTGATATTTTCTAAAACCACAATTCCATTATCGACCAGCAAGCCTAATGCAATCACCAAAGCGGCAATGGACAACTGTTGCAAACCATAGCCAGCTCCATTCAAAATCGCTAAGGCAATAATGACACACAGCGGAATGATCGTAATGATAATGGAAGAAGCGCGCCATCCTAAAAAGATAAAAATGATGACGCCAACGAGTAGTACACCTTGCAGCAAATTATTGAAAAAGCCATTAATTCTAGCTTCCACTGCTGGTGCTTGATCGAATGCATTGACTAAATCAATATTGCTCGGTAAATTTTGCTCAAATGTACTGGCAACTGCTTTCACTTGCTCCGATACCTGCAAAATATTCGCATTTCGCTCTAACTTGACAGAAGCAAAAACCGCTCGTTCGCCATTTACACGCGCTTTCCACCGCCAATCTTCGTAGTCCATTTCTACCTTAGCGATATCTTTCAAATACACTAAATTCCCATTGCCTGCACTGATGACAGTGCTTTTGATGTCCTCCAAATTTTCATAACCTCCCGTCGTTTTGATGCTAAACGTCTTATTGGATGCACTCACCTCACCACCTGGAATGTTGGCGTTATTTTGTTGCAATACGCCAATCACCTGCGCAAGTGGAATATTTTGATTCGCCATCCGCTGAAAGTCTAACGAAATGCGAACTTCCTCTTCTGGAAAGGCTTCCACATCCACCTTTTTGACGCCTTGTACTTTCTCCAATTGATCTTCCAACAACTCCGCTTGCTCTTGCAGTAACGAGTAGCTCGCTGCATCAGAAGCCAAGGCATACAACTGCACCACATTTCGATCTTCTGGCTTGAATTGCTCAATTTCAAAGGATACAATTCCATCTGGTAAATCAGAACGAATCGTATTTACTTCACGTACGATTTCGTCAAACTGCTCGGATGGATCGACGCCGAATCGCCCTTCTATTTTCATCACCATCAAGCCTTCTTCCAAGTCAGTGATGATGTCAGTGATATCGTCTAATTCGTCGACGACCTCTTCTATCGGATCGGCGATCAATTCTTCCATATCGGCTGGATTGGTGCCAGGATAAACGACGATCACTGTATAGGTCGGTAGAATAAATTTTGGATCTTCGGAGCGAGGCATACTTAGGAAAGACAAGATAC
>CAYLPW010000266.1:0-6313 GCA_964385665.1 uncultured Saprospiraceae bacterium | reverse complement strand
TGGTCTATGCACACCAGCAGAATGAAGCATGGGAGAACTTTACGATTGCGAATAAAGGCGGTATGTTCGCGTCTATGGTCTTGGATGAAAATGATGAACCGCATATCACATATTATGAGCAGTTGGTAGGTGATGTCGGACTGGTACGCTACGTGCGTCGCGTCGATGAAGAATGGGTATCAGAAGTCATCGACGAGCTGGAAAATGTACCATTAGGCTTCACAGGAGCTAGAAATATGACTGCTCTCGCAATGAATAGCGATGGACAGCTACAGGTCTGCTATGGCGACCGAAAAGTGGTGAAGTACGCCACGCTCTGGGAAGGAAATTGGCAAACGGAATTCGTGGTCGATCACACAGCTACTGATACGTTGCTAGGCGCGCAAGTAGACCTAGCCATAGATAGTCGAGGAGGAGCGCACATTACCTTTTTCACCTTAGAAAATGAGTTTCCTGTCTCAGGAACGATTCAATATGGGGTAAAGCGATTCTTTAGTTCTCAACAGGAAGTCACAACAACCCCTTTCTCTTGGCATCTCTCTCCTAATCCAGTCAATGATTATCTATTGATTGAATGGACAGAAGCGATGCCACCAACCACATTGGCGCGTTTAGTAGATGCGAATGGACGAATTTTGAATACCACTACGCTATCGGCTGATCGTCTGGATTGGAAGGTGGCTGGTTTGTCAGCCGGGGTTTATCACTTGCAGTTGTTGGTGAATGGAATGTGGGAAACACGGCGGGTGGTGAAGTTGTAAGAAAGTTCGATTTTTAGCTGACTCTATATTACTATTGAATCAGCAGTTCAATGCGCTTATACTCCTTTGAAACATAACATAAAAGCTGATTTTGTCCTTATCTGTTTCAAAAATTCTAAAAAAAGGGCGTGACATTTTGCCCATATAGACGCAACGATCAGGAGTGAAGGCAACCATCATCAGTAATAAAATTAGTCTATTCCTGATGGATAGCATTTCTGGAAGGTTAGAACTGCTAGCATTTATCGAATTGATGTATGCAATCGCAGTCCAACTCCTTCTACAACTACACCGCCAACAACGCCAACCGCTCTGCCAGTCCCTTACCCGCTTCAATCTCCGTTGGCACCACTTCATCTGCTCCCAAACGCGTCAACACCTCTGCTTCACTTTCTTGATCGGTACGAACAATAATATGGGCGTGTGGCGCGAGTTTGCGGACTTCTACCGTGATATGTTCTGTGGTACTGGCTTCTGGTACGGTAATCACAACCGTCTTCGCAGCGTGAACAGCCGCTTTCTTAAGAACATCAGGATCTTGCGCATCACCTGCATAAATAGGTTCGCCGAGCTCACGGCAGTAGTCACAAATGCGCGATTCGTACTCGATAATGGAATACTCCATCCCCTTTGACTTAGCGGTTTTGACGACTTGTTGCCCTATGGGTCCGAAACCGATAATGACCACATGTCCCTCTTTAGCACACATTTCTACAGGCTGATGTAGAGGCAATCGCCAACGAGCTGCTAGACTACTAAGCCAGGACATACTGATCAAACGATCGGTTAGTTTAGGTGCAGCGATGATAAGAAAGGGCGTCACTGCCATGGAAATAATAGAAACGGCTAAAAAGGTCTGATACGCTTCGTATGTTAATATCTCATAATCATTACCAACTTTAGAAAGAATAAAAGCAAATTCTCCCACTTGGCAGAGCGCGATACCTGAAATTAAAGCATCCTTCACCGACAGTTTTAGTTGAATCCCAATCACTACCACAATCAAAAACTTGATGACCACTACAGCGACCACTAGCGCAGCAATCGGCAACAAATTGTCAACCAAAAACGCCCCGTTTAATAACATCCCCACAGACAAGAAAAAGATACTAATGAATATTTTTTTGAGCGGTAAAATATTCTTGATGGCATCGTAACTATAATCCGATTCTGACACAATCAATCCAGCTAAGAACGCCCCCAAAGCTAATTTCAGCCCCAACTGATACGTAATGAAAGCCGTCGCAAAGCAAATCACCAAAATACTCATCAAAAAGAGTTCTTGATTCCGCGCGTGAACGATTTTTTCTAACACGACTGGTATTATCTTTCGAGCTGCCAGAAGTACAATAACTACAATCCCCACACCCGTACCCAACTGCATTAGCGCACCGCCCACATCTGCATTGTCACCTGCCACAAAAGGCACTGCTAACATGATCGGGATGATGATAATATCTTGAAAGATCAAGACGGACAACACAGACTTCCCGTACGGTCGGTTGATCCATCCTTTTTCTTGAAAAATGCTCAATACAATCGCTGTGCTACTCATCGCAAATAATGCACCTAGGAAAACAGCTTGTATATAATTCATATTGAATAGCAACGATAACACACTCACGATCAAAATCGTACCAAATACCTGTACGCCGCCTCCTACCAGTATCCAAACTTTATTTTCGAATAGCTTTTTTAAGGAAAATTCCATCCCAATGGTGAATAGCAGTAGCAGGACACCTATCTCTGCTAGGTCTTCTACCGCGCTCTTTTCTTCAATGAGTTTCAGTGCATATGGACCTGCCAAAAAACCAGAGAGCAGGAGCGAAACGACATTGGGTATTTCTAAACGGCTACTGATGTAGAGGATGACCGCAGAGAGAGAAAAAACGATTGTTAAGTCCAGTAAGATGTCCATAGTGTTCGAGTTATTAGAAGAGTCACACATGGACAGAACAGTCTATAATCCATTTGTATTCAACAAAAGCTTAGATTTTAAATAAAAAAAGCCTTGACGCGGAGTTCATCAAGGCTATACATATATAAACGTTACACTAGTCTAGCTCTTTCGAGGAAGTTATATCAACAAGGATTTCTCTTCTACGGGCAGGTTTGCGCATCTACATTCAAATCGCCAGTTTTGTAAGCAACTAAATCGAAGGTCGTTGCACCATTGAGTTCAAACAAGTTGTCGGAAAAGGGTACTGTCGGATCTATCGGATAAAAATTCCAGGCAGGTAAATCTGGTAAAGATTCAGTACCTAATAGCAATTTGGATAGCAGAACAATATCAAATGTGCTCACTTCTCCACTGTTGTTTAAGTCTGCCACCTCTAATATTCGATTATCGTCGGGAGTATCCAGTCCTAGCAAGTAGCGTCTAAGAATTACAGCATCCATTCCGCTCAATCCATTTCGCAATTCCGCTTCTCCCTCTTTTTCTACACGCAACAAATAGCTATTGTCACTATCTGGCAGATCAATAGAATAGTTTCCACTACTATCCGTAGTCGTTTGTTGCAGTACGTTTTCAGCACTGTCTAGCAAAAAAACATCGGCATTGCACAGCACAGAATCAGTCGGATTGGTAGTAAATATAGTGCCACTTAGCGTTTGAGCGGATAAGGAAACGCAATTGATGAATAGGTATATAAATAGAATATTATTTTTCATGATATAAAAGATATTAGACATTAGATGTTAGAGGATAGACTAATTCCGTAAGTAGTTGTAGATCAAAACGATATACTCAAAACGATATACTTTGGTTGATATCTATCTCAAAAATCTTCTTATGAGTATTAAATTATTGATGATAGAAGACGATAAATGCACTAATGAAATGATGTTCAGCAGTTCTATTCATCTCCTAAAGAAAAAAGAAAACAGGCCACAAGAGCGTGATAATTGCGCCTGCTTTCGATCAATCAAACTGGTTATTGGATGTTGACTTTTTGAGACCAAGTACCTGCGGTCGTCTGCACGATAATAACATACAATCCACTCGGCAGCTGATCGACTGAAACAGCATCAGTAGCAGCATATTGCGCGACTACTTGACCGCGAGTATCTACGATAGAAATATGTTCTACTTCTAGTGTGGGTGCATCTACGAATAGCTGCGTTTCAACAGGATTGGGGGTGACTGAAATAGGTAGATCGGTTGCTATTAGTTCAGTATTGACTATCTGCTGCGTCGTCCTTGATTGGACTGCCACACGTTGTTCTTCTGCTCCTACTGCCCGTATATGATCGATCCGAATGTCCATTTCATTATGGTGAAACAAAATGACATCTTCCATTACAATGTCCATGTATGCCACTTCGCCTTGTCCACTGCGCGCAACTTGGTCGGTTCGACTAATCGCAACGTCCAATCGTTGTTCCTCTGGGAAAAAGCGTTCTATCTGAATGAGTTCTTCTTGGCTACCCAACCAAGAGCTACTCACCTGAATACTAGGCGCATTTTGCAAGTCTTCTTTTAGCTCAAAGTAAATACTAAAAGCCACGCTGTAAACGCCTTCTGCCTGTTCCTCTGCTGTCCCTAAAGCAATTGGAATTTCTTGTGCATCTGCCAATCGCGTACTATCCAGATCGACGAAAAACGGAACACCGTCGCCTGATCCACTATTGTTGGTCAGTGTAGGTAGACGGCTCCAGTTGCGTTCAATAGCAGTGACATCTGCTACGTCAATAGTGCCATCTCCATTGGTATCAAAGTGTTTATAATTGACGAGCTTCGTGAAAAACGAACGGACTATAGCTACCACTATTTACACGATAGCTATCAGCATTTGGAACAGTTGGATCGCTTCGCTCTTATCAAAAATCCAAGTGTTTACGATCCTAATTTGCAGCAGATGAGTGATACGTTGGACGCTTACTACATTTGTAATAAACTACGCATTGCTTGTGAAATGGTGAGCCGCTCGCGGATGCTACAAGAAGATTATACCCCATATTTGGTTGACTTTCTATGGCAATACTACAAATCTAATGAGAGTCGGTACATCAATTTTCCAGCCTTGCGCATCTATCATACTGCCTATCAATTTTTGACGCAGCACAACGAAGAAGGGTATCAGCGACTAAAAGTAGCCCTGCAAACCGAGTCAAAACTACCACAAGCAGAACTGCGACACTTATACACGTACATGCTTAATTTCAGTGTTCGGCAGATCAACTATGGACGTACTGAATACTACGGTGAAGCGTTTCATATCTATCAACAACTGATGGAGCAAGACTTGCTGTTACAACATGGCTATCTCACTGCCAAAACGTTCATCAATGCGACCACGACTGCTATTCGGCTACAGGAATATGAATGGACAAAACGATTTATTCAACAATATCAAGACCGACTTAAAGCAGATGAACAGCAAAATGTGATTGACTATCAATGGGCGAATCTCTATTTTGCACAAGGTGATTTTGACCGCACATTGCAACGGTTGCAGCGCGTCGAATTTAACAATGTATTCTATCAGGCGTCGGCACGCATTATTCAGTTGAAAGTATTTTATGAACTAGAAGCGATTGATTCGTTCTACGCCTTGGTCAAATCTGTTCGCAATTTACTACACCGCAAGCGACAGTTGAGCGATTATCATCGCTTGAGCTATTTGAACTTTGTCCGTATCACGAAACGCTTACTCGACATCAAGTTAAAGCCGAAATACCAACAACAGCGGTTGCAAGTTCCTTTTGAGCAGAAACTGAATCAATTAGAGCCGTTGAATAATAAGGAGTGGGTGCGAGAGAAGTATGAACTGTTGTTTCATTCTTCCTCCAAAGATACCTATCTTTAGTTCTATACCCAGTGCGCTCGGTCTTTCTCTAGTCCTTTTAATTGTGCGATTGCTTGCTTTGGGTCTTTTGCTTTAAAAATACTACTGCCAGCTACTAGAATATCCGCACCAGCTTGCAAACATTTTTCGGCATTTTGTAGCCCGACGCCTCCATCTACTTCAATCAAAGTTTGTAAATTACGCTCGTCAATCATTGCCTTGACTTCTTTAATTTTTAGAATGGATTGGTAAATAAATTTCTGTCCACCAAACCCAGGATTGACGGACATGATAAGCACCAAATCAGCTATTTCTAATACATTTTCTAGTAGTTTTACTGAGGTATGTGGGTTGACTGCTACACCTGCACGCGCTCCACTAGCTTTGATCTGCATCAGTGTACTATGCAGGTGTGAACAGGCTTCATAATGTACGGTAATCACGTCCGCTCCTGCTTTCCGAAACGCATCAATATATCGCTCCGGCTGCTCAATCATCAAATGAACATCACATGGCTTTTTAGCAATAGATTTAATCTGTTCGATCAAAAACATACCGAATGAAATGTTCGGAACAAAACGTCCATCCATCACATCGAGATGAAACCAGTCAGCTTCGCTTTCATTGACTAAGTTGACTTCGGTTTCCAGTTTTCGCCAGTCGGCAGCAAGTAGAGAAGGAGCGATTAAGTGTTGCATGATGAATAAAGTATAGAATAGACTTGTTACGTAGTAGCTGATTATGGCGAGATGGAGCAAATTT
>CAYLPW010000265.1:0-6314 GCA_964385665.1 uncultured Saprospiraceae bacterium | reverse complement strand
TGTGGCGTTGATTACGTACTATGTCAATGAAAGTGTGAAAACGCCGAAAGCAGAACGCCAAAGCGAAGAAGCTAAAGCCACTAAAAAAGGAGACGATACCGCTTATCCAAGCTACGAGGAACTAAAAGCAGAAAGCGAAACCTACAAACCGCAACTTGTTTTCACCATCAGCGATGCCGGTGGGAAAGTGGTGCGCACATTGACCAAACCCATCAGCAAAGGCATGCACCGTTTGCAATGGGATTTGCGCTATGCCTCCAAAGATCCGATTCGTTTGGGCGGTAGCAGTTTCTACAATCCATTCGCTGGACAGTCGAAAGGAACGCTGGTCGCGCCTGGTACATACAACGTCAGTTTATCCACTTATATCGACGGTGAAATGAAGGAAGTCGTAGCACCAGTCGCCTTTAAAGTCAATCCATTGAACAACGCAACTTTGCCAGCCGAAGACCGCTTAGCTAAAGTCGAATTTCAGCGCGAAGTGACGGAACTCTCACGTGCTATTCAAGGCGCAGGTTTTGCCCTACGGGAAATGGACGACAAACTCAAACACATCCGCGCTGCCATCCAAATGGTGGAGCTACCGATGAACGAGTTGACCCAAACTGCCAACGCTATCGAAGCGGATATGCGTAACATTCGCCTAGCTTTATATGGCGACAACAATAAGTCACGCTTAGACATCGATCAGCCACCAACACCTGCTGGACGCATCGGTTGGATTGGTTACGAACAGAAATATTCAACCTCGACGCCAACGGAAACGCACCGTCAGAGTTTGGCAATTGCAAAGGAGGAGTTTCAGCCCATTTTGGTGGACTTACGGAAGGTTTCGGAGCAGATGACTGAGTTGGAGGAGCAACTGGAAGAGGCGGATGCGCCGTATACGCCTGGGCGGGCGTTGCGGCTATTGAATCGGGAGTAACGTAACTAGACCTGACGTGTTTTGAAAACACGTCAGGTCTCCAACGAATTGAATATGAAAAATACAGACGTCTTTCAAGCTGAACACTTTTACCATGTTTTTAATCGCACAAACGGCAAAGAACCGCTATTTCGGAGTGAAGATAACTACCGCTATTTTCTAAAACGCTATGCTGAATATATTGAGCCTGTTGCTGTTACTTATGCGTACTGCTTATTAGGTAATCATTTTCATCTATTAGTTCGCATCCGAACGGAAGCGGAACTGACAAATTTTTCTCCGTCGGAAAAACCTGAAAGTCAGCACCAAACGGTAAGTCGTCAATTTAGACGTTTTTTCAATGCCTACAGCAAAGCTTTCAACAAGCAACATGGCAGGCATGGCAGTCTATTTCAACGCCCGTTCAAGCGAGTAGCGATTACCCACGAAGTAAAATTTGCCAATTTGGTGTACTACATTCACGCCAACCCGACGCTGCATGGTATAGTTCAAGACTTTCGAACTTATCCATGGAGTTCTTACGCATCTATTTTGTCTAAACATCCGACTAGACTAGCTAGAATGGAAATATTAGAGTGGTTTGGAGGCAAAGAAGGCTTCATAGATTATCACAACGTACAGCATCAAGAGCGAATCGAAAGCTGGCTATTGGAATGAGGAGGAGACCTGACGTGTTTTTGAAACACGTCAGGTCTTAACGTTGCTTTCGTTTTGGCAACTTTGGGAGATTTCTTCGCGTTGCTATTTTGTTTATATTTGGATGATCGAAAATCTAACCATTGAATCTATGCAAGCGACAGTCGATAAAGAAGAACTACGAACGATGATGAAAACGACACTTCAAGAAGTGTTGCGCGAAAATAAAGAATGGTTCATTGAGCTTTTTCAAGAGGTACTAGAAGATTATTATCTAGGACAAGCGATAGAGAAAGGACATACGGGTGAGTATGTTTCACGAGAAGAAGTTTTTGCGGTGCTAAATAAGTAAAAGTATTTACAAACGATTTCCGTAATTCATTTGTAAACTCTTCAAAAACAATCAACTATGAAATGGCAAGATTACATCATCAGCGATAAAGAGATTTTGGTTGGCAAACCCGTCATTAAAGGGACTCGACTATCGGTAGCATTTATTTTGGAGCGATTGGCAAGTGGTTGGTCGGAAGCGGACTTGTTGGAGAGTTATCCGCGTTTGGATAGTATGAGTATTCGGGCAGTTTATGGGTATCTTGCTGATTGCATGAAAGATGGTCTACTTTTTATGCCTTTAGAAAAAGCAGCGTGAAGAATAATGATATTGAATTTGAAGGCTATTTTACCATTATTAGAAGCCAGTAGATTCGGCAGTGAGGGATTTGATGTTGATTATTTGATCTTTATATCATAACTTAGTGCAACTATGAAGAACCAAACTCTCCAACAATTATTAGCAGAAAATTTAAGTTTAGCAGAGCGTCAGCATTTATTAGCACAGCTACAAAGCGGCTTGAGAACTGACTCAGAGTATAACACTATAGGCTTCTCACCTAAGCGATCATTTTGGGCTTGGCTGTTTCGTCGTCCTGCTCGGAAGGTTACTGTCTATTCGGTTTTGGGTGTTTTTGGAGTGGTTTTGCTGAGTGTGAAGCGGTTGGAGGAGCTGTTGTTGGTATTACAGAAGAAGAATCGGATCTCTACATCAATGAACTAATATAATCTGCTTTGAGCATATGTGTGACGATTTTGTAAACCTCGCCAATTGGGGGTGTTGCAAGCTTATTTAGTAAAGCGGAGTAAGATGAATTGAGGATTTTTGAAAACTAGTATTATGTGGATATTATACAGCATTATGTGTTCATTAGAAATATTGTAGGGCGCAAAGAAATCTTGATATTGCCAAACGAATAAACAAGTCATATTCAAAACGTATAAAGCAAATAGTTGTCAGACTTTTTGAATTTTCATATATTATTTCATATATTAGTGTGTATTTGTTAACTACAAACCATATTATATGAAGTATATGTTTAGTTTTTTTCAAAGGGTAGCTTTCTATTAACTATTGCTTTGTTCATTTCGATCTTGTCATACGCTCAAGATGGATATCTATTCAGAGTCATACCTCATGACACAGACCTCTTGAATGAAGAGGAAAAGGTCATTGCTGAACGGGCAAAAAATGGTTCACGATTCACTGAAGGATGGACTGTCTCATTAGCTGATCTTGAAGATGTTCCAAGATTGGAGTCAAGTATTCAACTACCAGATGTTGATGGCTCATTCAGTATTACTTCCAAACACTCTTCCTATCTTGAACAGACGTATCTTGAACCCACTCGATTTAATGTTTGGAGTGGTCGCATCGATCATTTAGAAAGCAATGGAGAATTTCTTGTTCTCAGGTCTGATCAAGGCGCGTTAGGAGCATTATTGCAATTTGATGGAGCTATTTTTGAGCTATTGCCTATAAATAGGAAAGCCGGTATATTGAGAAGAGTCAATCCTGAATTTTCAAAAGGACGAAACTGTGCTGTAGGATTAGATGATCGAGAAGGGCGGGATGGATTTAATACATCTAGTCTATTATCCACTCCATCACCTTGCAGCATGTTTTCTCAAAACTGTACGAAAAGAAGATGGAGAATATTGATTGGATATACACAGGAGACAATTGATTGGAATCTTGCTGCCAATGGTTATTTAGGTGCAAATCTACTCGTTGGATTGACGAAAGCTACTTTTGATATAACTCTACAGAATAGCAACATCACCAACATTCCGAATATTGAATACGTCGATATTAACATTGGCACTTTCAATCACTCTGGAAACATTGGTATTGATCTTGATGGAGCAAGAGTATTGGGGAATAGCTATGAAAGTATTTATAATCAGGATCGTTTTGTACTCATGACTATTTATGACTATGGAGGAATTAGTGGCATTGCTGATTTACCGTATAGTAGTAATAGTGGACAATACATTCCTACTAAAGATGCAGCAGTAGTTAATTTTATGACAGTTTGGTATCCCGAACTTACCTTTGCACATGAGCTAGGGCATACTTTTGGTGCAAATCATGATAATGCTAGTACGATATTCGGACCTCCTAATTTAGTAGATTGCTACAGAGGTACCATTTTTGGAAATGGAGGAATTGATAGAACTGTTATGGCTACATTATTTAGTAACAATTCTGTTTCATCCTCCTCTTCAGCAATGGTTTTTTCTGATCCTACTAACACCTATGAGTACAATGGACAACAGGTTTCAATAGGCAACGCTAGTAGAGATAATACAAATGTTGTCCAATATACTCTTTGCTATGAAGGTGTTGATCCACAAAGTGCTCAACAGACGTATAATGCTTATTTTCCACAGAGGAATTCATATTCTATAACAGATATCTCTTCTTTATACCCAAATCCTGCATATAATATGATTTATATCAGTAACACTAACGAGTTGAATTCAATCAAGTTTATTACTATAGATGGGAAAGTAGTAAGAGAAGTAGAACAACCAGATAGAATAAGTAGTCTAGATATCAGCTCATTAAAGAGTGGTGCTTACTTTATAAGATTACAATATGCGACATCAGTAGAAACTATAAAATTTGTAAAACAATGAATAGGTATATAGGATGTGTAAAGGTTTTTTTTGGAATTTTAATATGGCTATTTGCGGTATCCTG
This sequence comes from uncultured Saprospiraceae bacterium, assembly GCA_964385665.1. Taxonomy (GTDB): domain Bacteria; phylum Bacteroidota; class Bacteroidia; order Chitinophagales; family Saprospiraceae; genus JAAUTG01. The sequence goes on along the minus strand of CAYLPW010000265.1, from coordinate 1,716 downwards.
TACTATGCAGGAAGAAGAAATTAAGCTGAATCAACTATCTGATGTGCTTGTAGGAGAGTGGCAACCAATAGAAGTAGTTGATATTATACTATTTGGAGATACTTTATGGCATGAAGTATCTTCAAGAGGTAAAGTCTTATTTAATCAAGACAGTATTGCTACCTTTTATTTTGGTAACTCCCAAGAATCTAGTCCGTACGCTACCGAAGGAAATGAAGCAATTATTTTCGGTCCTCCATCGCGATATTATTGGACTGTATTAGAGTTTGATGCGCAGTTCTTGGAGATTTCTGAAGGAATAGACCGACGAGAAGGAGAATTTAAAAGTAGGTGGAGAAAGTTGGAGTAATACCCAGATCGTCGCGGCTTGCAGCCCTCGATGTCATATGCTCGTCCAGCCCTGCTCGCCCCAAATATATCGCTAGTGCGGATTTCATGACTAAGTCGGATACGTGCAATCCGTCACTGACCTTCCACCAAACTCGTCCGTATGGAGCTCCTGATTGGAGAAGCAATTCTCTTAGGTGTTTTCATCCTCATATTCCAACAAAAACTTTATTTCTAGCTCCTTCGTTTAGAAAGGATAAAGCGATATAATATGCCAGTCCAAATAGAAAGAAGCGATAACAAAATCATCATCACGCTGCCTGATTCGATTGAGCCAGCTTACTTACAGCAAGGTATCAGTTACTTCAAGTTCATTGATATTGTAGGTGAGAGCAAGGCAACGGATCAAGACATTGAGAAGCTGTCAAAGTCCGTTAAAGCAGCTATGGCAAAGCCAATCATTGATCGACTCAAAGAGTTGGATGAGTTCAAAGATTTGTAGTTATTCAAAGAAAAGATAGGTTAAATGGATATTTATATTGTAGATGCAAATCTTATCTTCTCAGGTATCTTGAATCTCAAAAGTGGTATTGCTCAATTCATTTTGGATGCGGAACAATACGACGTCCAACTTTATGCACCTGAACTACTAAAGACAGAAATTGAAAGTCACCAAAAAGACATTATCAAGGCGAGCGGTTTGTCGCTGCCCAAAATCAGATATGCTAGAGACAAACTGTACGCTTCTATCGAGTTCATAGACGATCAGATTATCCCTTTTGAAGAATATATATTAGCAATGCGGATCGTAAGGGATATTGATCCTGATGATGTTACTTTCGTCGCATTGAATAACTACATGAATGAGACATTATGGACTGGCGATAATGAATTGTATAGAGGGTTGAAAGCGAAAGGCTATACTAGAGTGGTCAACTTTAAGGATTTGAAAAAGCTGTATAATCTAGATTGAATGGTAGAAAAAGAAAAGATACGACAAAGAATTTATAATCATAATTTTTTGATTCATGGAAGCTCTATCATCAGAAATAGTATGGGTTGCAGACGTTCTAGAGTGGCTAGATGCAGTAAATAAGATGTTTCAGGTTCATGCAGATGATGAATTTATGAAGCGTCAGCATGTATATTAGGGCAAACCCAATCACCTCCACCTTCCAATAAAAACCGATAAGCTTAATCCACGACCAAGTCTTACCGATAGCTATCGGCAGATGCTCCTCCTAGCTTTCCTCCACCAATCACCGCATCCATCGGGTTACTATTCAATCCCCCTAAACCGCCTCCAGAAACACCCGTATGATATTGGAAACGGTATTGGCATATTCCGCTTTCGCCTTCATGGTATTCCATTCGGGATGTTGTAGAAAG
>CAYLPW010000264.1:0-6321 GCA_964385665.1 uncultured Saprospiraceae bacterium | reverse complement strand
TACACTAAACCCAACTTTAGAGAAAAATGGTAGGATAATAAACATCCACGTATCGGCCGACTGCGAAAGTACACCCAAACCAGAAGGATCTAACAACCAAACAGTTGGATAGGCAATCCAAAACAGTGACAAATAACCAGCTACTTGATCGTATACTTTACCTAAGTCATTTCCTTCGGAATAAGCAATTTTTCTAAACGGACTCCAAGTGATGTAGAAGATGACCACAAGTGCCAATACACCAATGGCAAAGAACAGATAGCGTAATGGATAGTCGACCAAATCGCCCACCAAACCACAAACAATCATGATCACATCTGCTGCAACGTCCGCAACGCCAACCAAGTCATCAAGCCCGTACTCGTCAATAAACAGTCTTCATCCACATCAAAAGTTGGCGTGTGCAACGAGCCGAAAGTCCGTCCATCATTGGGTTTGATGCCTAAGCGATAAAAACAAGCTGGAATCTCGTGCGAGTAGTACGCAAAGTCCTCTCCTGTCATCCGAATCGGTAAGTCCACTACATTTTCTGCACCCAAATAGTCGATGGCGTGTTGTTTGGATTGTGCAGTCAACGCTTCATCGTTCACTAAATACGGATAGCCATCCAAAATATGGACATTGCAAATAGCACCCATACTTTCTGCAATGCCAGAAGCCATTTCTTGCAGTCGCCGTTTAGCACGGGTTCGCCATTCTTCATCCATCGTGCGTAGCGTTCCTAGCACAACCACTTCTTCTGGCAACACATTATGCGCGCCTCCTTTCGAGTTGATTTTTCCAAAAGATAGCACCGTTGGGAACGTAGGATCGGCTTCTCGACTGACCAGTTGTTGCAGTGCAGTCAAAATCTGCGCGGTAATTAATATGGTATCATTGCAGCAGTGGGGGAGTGCGCCATGTCCTCCTTTTCCTCGAATCGTCAAGGTCAATTCATCTGTTGATGCCATGTATTTCCCACCTCGAAAACCGACTTTTCCTACTTCTAGTGGCGGATGCACGTGTTGTCCCAAAATATGCTGTGGAGCTGGATTGTTCAGTACGCCTTCTTGAATCAGAATATTCGCGCCACCAGGTGCTTTTTCTTCGGCAGGCTGAAAAATGAGTTTAATCTGCCCATCGAATTGATCGCGCAACTCGTGTAAAATACGTGCCACACTTAGCAGCGAAGACGTATGCACATCATGTCCACAAGCGTGCATGATGCCTTCATTTTTGGAACGATAGGGAACGTCGTTGGCTTCCAAGATTGGGAGTGCATCTATGTCGCCGCGTAGCGCGATGGTTTTGCTGTTTGGATTTCGCCCTTTGATGAGGGCAACCACGCCATTTTTTGCCCAACCTTGTTCGTGCGCGATGCCCCAATTGGCAAGTTGCTGAGCGATGTATTGTCCAGTGTTGACTTCTTCAAATGACAGTTCAGGATGCTGGTGCAAATATCGACGTATCTGAACGGTGTCTTCGTGGTAAGCGGCGGCTTTGTCTTTGATGCGTTGCTGTAAGGTGGATGTGATCATGATCGAATGATTGAAGAAACGAAGATAGGTGTTTGTTATTTGAAATGGTAGGGGTTGTTCATATTGATGGGCGTGAAAGGAGGTCGTCGTGGGAAACGACAACCTCCTACGGGTTGCGAAAGGAAGTTGTCTTAGTAAACGACGACCTCCTATGGGTTGTCAAAATTGGATGGACGTAAATACCGATAAATCGCCTTAAAACCGCTATATTTACCAGTTCAAATCAATCCATTTTCCATTGGCGAAGACGAGCAAGAAAGCGGGCAAAATAACGCCCTTGATGAAGCAATACTTTGCGCTGAAAGCGAAGTATCCGAGTGCGATTTTACTATTTCGAGTAGGTGATTTTTACGAGACGTTTGGAGAAGATGCAATTACGGCTTCGCAAGTGTTAGGCATCATCTTGACAGCCCGAAACAATGGGGGCAGCAAGATCGAACTAGCTGGTTTTCCGTATCATTCCATGAATTTGTATCTGCCGAGATTGGTGCGTGCTGGCTACCGCGTGGCGATTTGTGAGCAGCTGGAAAAGCCAAGCAAAGAGAAGAAAATTGTCAAGCGTGGCGTGACCGAAGTGGTGACGCCTGGCATTGCTGTTGACGATCAGCTACTCGACCATAAAAGCAATAACTATTTAGCTGCCATTACTTTTGGAAAAAAAGGAAAGTTAGGCATTGCGTTCTTGGATGTTTCCACAGGCGAGTTTTTAGTGAGTGAAGGACGTAGTGGCTATTTGGACAAATTGCTGCAGAGTCTGCAACCTTCCGAAATCATTTTTTCTAAAGAACAAATCAATACCTTCAAAGAGGAATTCGGCGATAAATTTTATACGTTTCCGCTGGATGAATGGGTGTTCTCACACGACTATGCCCTCGAAAAATTGACCGCTCACTTTCAAGTCAAAACATTAAAAGGTTTTGGAGTCGATGGATTAGAGTTGGCGCAGATAGCATCTGGTTCGATTCTTCATTATCTGGAAACGACCGAGAATAAAAATCTGCGACACATCACGAGCATTAGTCGCATTCAGCCAGATCGGTATGTGTGGTTAGATCGCTTTACGATTCGCAATTTGGAATTGATTCATAGTCCGCACGATGGAGGTGTTCCCTTAATAAAGGTGTTAGATAAAACAGTATCTCCGATGGGGGCGCGACTACTTAAAAAGTGGACAGTTCTGCCCTTGAAATCCATACAGCAAGTAGAAAGCCGCTTAGATATTGTCGACTATTTTTTGAAAGAAGCGGAGCTGGCACAAGAGTTAGAAACCTATTTTCGACAGATGGGTGATTTGGAGCGATTGATTTCTAAAGTGCCATTGGGAAAGATCAATCCGCGAGAAGTCATTCAACTGCGACGAGCGATAGAAGCTATACAGCCAGTCAAAAAACTGTTGCTCGAAACGGACAATGCCTATTTGCAAAAAATAGGCGATGGACTGCATGCTTGCGAAAGTTTGCGGCAACAAATCGCGCAGCAAGTCGTGGAAGAACCGCCCGTCAATGTCGTAAAAGGTGGCGTGATGGCAGATGGAATTGATCCGCAACTGGATGAGCTACGCAGCATCGTCAACAATAGCAAAAATCTGCTCCTTGACATTCAAACGACCGAAGCCGAACGCACTGGCATCGACAATTTGAAGATCGGTTTCAACAACGTCTTTGGCTACTACTTAGAAGTGACCAATAAGTACAAGAACAAAGGCATGGTGCCGCCCGAATGGGTGCGCAAGCAAACGCTGACTGGTTCAGAACGCTACATTACAGACGAGTTGAAAGTGTTGGAAAGTAAGATATTGGGCGCAGAGGAAAAGATATTGGCACTCGAAGCTAAACTTTATGAACAACTCATCAATAGCATTGCGGAATTTATTCAGCCGATACAGTACAACGCGAGTTTGATTGCTCGATTGGACTGTTTGTTATCGTTCGCAAAAGTGGCACAGCGGTACAGTTATTGTCGCCCTGAACTCAATGATAGCTATGTCATCGACATCAAAGCAGGTCGTCATCCCGTCATTGAACAGCAAATGCCGATTGGCGAAACCTACGTTCCCAACGATGTTTATTTAGATCGAGAAGAGCAACAGATTCTGATGATTACTGGACCTAATATGGCTGGGAAATCGGCACTGCTGCGACAAACGGCGTTGATTTGTTTGATGGCACAAATGGGGAGTTTTGTACCTGCGGAAAGTGCGCAACTGGGTTGGGTCGATAAGGTCTTTACGCGCGTTGGTGCTTCGGATAACATTTCGTCTGGCGAATCGACCTTCATGGTGGAAATGAACGAGACGGCGAGCATCATGAATAATATTTCGGATCGCAGTTTGATTTTGCTGGATGAAATTGGGCGTGGCACGAGTACGTATGATGGTATTTCGATTGCTTGGTCGATTGCTGAATATTTACATCATCAAGGAGGTGCGAAGACGCTTTTTGCAACGCATTATCATGAGTTGAATGAACTCGCCAATAAGTTTCCGCGCATCAAAAACTATCATATTGCAACGAAAGAAATTGAGCAGAAAGTGATTTTCTTACGAAAGTTAGTCGCTGGCGGTAGTCAACATAGTTTTGGTATTCATGTGGCGAAAATGGCAGGAATGCCACGCAGTATTGTAGAACGTGCTGGACATATTTTGACGCAGTTGGAGCAGAAATCCATCAACAACGGCGAAGCGGATATTCCTACTAAAGAAGTAAATACCGCACATCTAAACGCCCCGATGCAGTTGAGTATTTTTGAGCAAAACGATCCACGTGCAGAGCAGCTAAAGCAAGCGTTGGAAGACCTGAATCTGAACAACATGACACCGATTGAGTGTATGATGAAGTTGAGTGAGCTGAAAGGAATGTTGGAGCAGGTGGAAGCATTAGACGATAGTAAGCGGTTTTTGCGAAGCGACCATTCTATCTATTATTAAACCTACTGGCTCTTTCCATCCTTCTACACCGCAAAACTCTCCCCGCAGCTACACGAACGCGATGCATTCGGATTTTCAAAATAAAAACCTTTTCCTGTCAAGCCACCAGAAAATTCCAAACGCGTATTGAATAAGTACATGAAGCTTTTCAAGTCAGTGACAATCTTCTCACCATTATCTTCAAATACTTGATCGTGAGGGCGGTCTTCGGCATCAAATTCCATGTTGTACGTCAATCCTGAACAACCGCCACTAGTCACAGAGACGCGCACAAAATGATCTTGCCCCATTTTATCTTCGGCTCTCAATCGAGCTATTTCTTGCTTTGCTGAATCGGCTACGAATAACATTTTTATTGAGATGTTAGATGCTAGACGTTAGATATTAGACCCTTCACGACTCGCTTGAGATCAATTTTTATACCTAAACGTCTAACTATTTAATTTTCAAAATATAGGTTACATTCATTATAAAACAGACAAACAAAATAGAAGTTTTACTTCCTAAAATACCATTTCCTTACTCAATATATTCTTCAACTTTTCAACGACGATATCTAGCTCTGCTTTTGTATTGTAATGCGAGAAAGAAAAGCGCACCGTTTTATAGCCTTCTTTTAGTTTTAAAGCAGTCACAACATGCGAACCTGCATCTGCGCCCGAACTACAAGCACTCCCACCCGATACACTAATACCTTCAATATCTAGACTCAATAACAACAACTCTGAACGCTCCGAAGGCGGAAAGGCAACACTTAGTACAGTGTAGAGAGAGGGATTTTCCAAGTCGGTATTGAAATGCAGATCATCAAAGTTTGCCCTTAGCTGGTCTGCCAAATACCTCCGTAACTCTTGGATATGCGCCATGCGTTCGTCCATTTCCTCAGTAGCTAATTCCAATGCTTTCGCTAGTCCGACGATACCATATACATTCTCTGTGCCACCTCGCATATTGCGCTCCTGTGCGCCACCATCTATGAACGGCTGAATGATATTATTGCCATTGATGTAGACAAATCCTACTCCTTTCGGGCCGTGAAACTTGTGAGCTGCACCAGAAAGAAAGGAAATGGGTGTTTCGTTCACGTTCATTGGGAAGTGACCAACAGTTTGTACCGTGTCGGAATGAAAATAGGCTTCATATTGCTGACACAATTCTGCTACGCGTTGCAGATCCAGCAGTACGCCAGTTTCGTTGTTAGCATGCATCAAAGAAACCAATGTCTTCTGATCGCTTTTAGCTAACAATTCTTCGAGCTGCTCATAGTCAACACGTCCTTGGGTACAAATATCCAGTAGCTCAATATGTACACCCTTCGTTTTTTCTAGTCGCTCCAACGTATGCAAGACACAGTGATGTTCGATAGGGGAAGAAATAATACGCTGTACACCTAAATCACGCACCGCACATTTAAGTGCCATGTTATTAGATTCTGTACCGCCAGAGGTGAAGAAAATTTCGCCAATGGATGCACCTATACTGTTCGCTACCTTTTTTCTAGCTTGTTCTATCAAGGCACGGACTTGACGACCTTCGGCATGAATGGAGGATGGATTTCCGTATTCATTGTGCATCACTTCGGTCATGGCGGTGATGACTTTGGGACTTAAAGGAGTAGTTGCTGCGTTGTCTAAATATACTCTCATTTCTGGCTATTAGCTTTTGGCTGTTAGCTGTTAGCTGTTCAGCACTCGATAATTGAATATAGCACTTTAACTAAAAATTAAATCGCTGCATATAAATACTGAACAATCCAAATTGGGTTGTCCAATTACACAATGAGTTGTTTGTTAATCTTAGCGGTGTGACAACAAAGATATTATTAGGAACTGTAAAATAATAACTGTTCAAATTTTGAGTGAGGATCCCGAAAGCTTT
>CAYLPW010000263.1:0-6358 GCA_964385665.1 uncultured Saprospiraceae bacterium | reverse complement strand
TATTGCCATAACCAATGATACCAACCGTTTTCCCTTTCAACTCTACTGCCCGATTCTGTTCGCGTTGCCAAGAACCCGACTTGACTTGCGCATTCGCTCGATTGATATGATTGAGCAAACTCAATAGCAGACCCATCGCGTGTTCTGCTACCGTATCCATACTACCTTCGGGAGAAGTGATCACTTCAATATCTAAATCCTTTGCTGCTTCTAAATCAATGTGTTCCACACCAACACCTTCACGAGCGACAAATTGTAGGTTCGTTCCAGCTTTCAAGAACGTCTCATCCACATTAATTCGACTGCGCAACACCACTCCGAAATAATCGGGTAGTTTTCGCTCTAATTCCAATTTGGTAGACTGCACATCCAATTCACATGCATAGCCCAATGCTTCCAATCGCTGCAGGAGTACGGGATGCGCTTCGTTAATGAATAGTATCTTCTTTGTCATAACTGGTCAGTTCAGGATACTAAAGTACAGCTTTCGTCTTATACTTGATCGCTTTTACAGGAATATCCTAGCACCTACAATTTTTCAGTATATTTGAACACAAGAAACGAATCCAAGCATGGAAGCAACCTACAATCCAAACTATCCCTCCGTCCGATCTTTGCGCCTGCGTGCCAAACAGCGCGTGCCTCGTTTTGCCTTCCAGTACGTAGATGGTGGCTGCAACGAAGAAGTGAACCTGCGAAAAAATACCAGCGAGATCAGAGAAGTGGAACTCAAACCGTACTATCTCGAAAACTACGGAGAAGCCAACATGAAAACAGAGTTGTTCGGGCATACCTACGATGCACCGTTTGGCATTTCCCCGATCGGTTTGCAAGGACTAATGTGGCCGAATGCATCTCAAATCTTAGCGAAAGCTGCTTTTGAACACAACATTCCCTATACGTTGAGTACGGTAGGCACGGCGAGTATAGAAGAAATCAGTGAGATCACGGAAGGACGAGCTTGGTTTCAATTGTATCATCCAAAACAGCCGAAACTACGAGACGATTTGCTGGATCGAGCAGCGGCGGCAGGTTGTCCAGTACTAGTCATTCTATCCGATGTACCAACCTTTGGCTATCGACCAAAAGAGATTAAAAATGGACTCGCCATTCCACCCAAAATGACGCTGAGCAACATGATTCAGATTGTTGGGCATCCGAATTGGGCGTTGAATACTTTGTTTGCTGGGCAGCCGCGTTTCAAGACCTTGACGCCGTACATGCCAGACGGCATGAGTTTGCAACACTTAGGCTTGTTTATGAATGATACCTTTTCAGGACGACTGAATGCTGAACGCATCAAACCGATTCGTGACCGATGGAAAGGCAAACTAGTACTGAAAGGCGTGGCAAGTGAAGAAGATGTGGAACGAGCGGTCAAGCTAGGCGTGGATGGTGTCATTGTTTCCAATCATGGTGGTCGCCAACTAGATGCTGGGCAGTCCACGATCAAGGTTTTACCGTCTATTGCGGAACGGTTCGGCGATCAAATCAAAGTGATGATGGACAGCGGAATTCGGACTGGTCCTGACATTGCGTGTACCTTGGCAAGCGGTGCAGATTTTGCGTTCTTAGGTCGGGCGTTTATGTACGGTGTTGGGGCATTGGGTAAGAAAGGGGGCGATCATACGATTGCTATTTTGAAGCGGCAGTTGCAGCAGGTGATGGAGCAGATTTGTTGTGAGCGAGTAGAGGCGTTGCCAAGGCATTTGGTTAGGAAGGAAAGAGGTTGAGAAATTGAGAGGATTGAAGTTGACCTAAAAGGTTTTTGAAACTTGTCAGTGCTATATCATAGATCACAAACTAAAACATTCACCAAATGAAATTATCCGTATTTCCGTTACTTTTGTTGCTTTTGTGGAATTGCCAAACAACAGAACAAGACAACATGACAACACCAATAAATAGCGTACGCAATCCCATCATTCCAGTGGCTTATCCAGAAACTCGAATGGTCGATCAAAGCGACGATTATTTTGGGACGGAAGTGAAAGACGAATACCGCTGGCTAGAGGATGATCGCGCGGCGGATACCGAAGATTGGGTGACCCGACAGAATGAAGTAACACAGTCGTATTTATCGCAGATTGCCTATCGAGAAGCCATCGAAGAACGCTATGCGGAACTTTTCAACTACCCAAAACTGTCGTCTCCGTTTAAAGTGGGGGACTACTATTTTTTCTATAAAAAGGAAGGCTTACAAAATCAGTATGTCATTTATCGACAAAAAGGACTAGATGGCGAAGCAGAGGTATTCATCGACCCGAACGCGATGAATGAAGAGGGTACGAGTTCTATTGCCTTGGTTGGGTTTTCAGCAGACAATCAATACGTCGCTTATAGCCGCTCGGATGCTGGTTCGGATTGGTCGAATTTGTATGTCATGAATGTGGACACTAAAGAGCAGCTAGACGACCGATTAGAATGGGTGAAATTCTCTGGTGCTTCTTGGTACAAAGATGGCTTTTTCTACAGTCGCTACCCAAAACCCGAAGGTTCTGCGCTTTCCACCAACAATCAATACCACAGCGTCTATTACCATAGAGTCGGTACAGATCAAAGCGAAGATAAATTAGTCTATCGCGACAATCAAAATCCTGATTACTACCATTTTGTGAGTGTGACAGAGGATAAGGAATACGCTTTCCTATACGCGCAACCTGGTACGGATGGCTTTGCGACCTACTACAAGAAATTGGGAACAAACGATAATTTTGAATTGCTTTTTGAAGGCTTTAGCAACAAAAGTAGCGTTATTCATCATGTAGCGGATGGCAAACTGCTAGTATTGACGGATATTGATGCGCCAAAGTACCGATTAGTAGAAGTTGACATCAATAATCCTGCTAAGGAGAACTGGAAAGAAGTGATTGCGGAAGGAGACGATTTGCTGCAAAGTGTTTCCACTGGTGGTGGCTATTTGTTTGCAAACTATCTGAAAGACGCGACCGACCGTTATTTTCGACTGAATTACGATGGCAGCGACCGTATGGAAATAAAGTTGCCAGGCTTAGGTAGTGCTGGTGGTTTTAGTGGCAAAGAAGATCACGAGACTCTGTTTTATAGTTTTTCTTCTTTTGTCTATCCACCGACTATTTTCAAATACGATGTAGCGAGCGGTACCAGCGAACCATTCTACGAAACAGAATTGAAATTTGATCCTACGCAATATGTCGAGAAGCAGGTGTTTTTTACGAGCAAAGATGGCACCCGTGTTCCGATGTTTATTGTCCATAAAAAAGAGTTGAAATTAGATGGGCAGCGACCGACTTACCTGTATGGCTATGGCGGTTTTAATGTGAGTTTATCGCCAGGTTTTAGTGCTTCCAATTTAATTTTATTAGAAAATGATGGCGTCTACGTGATGGCAAACTTGCGAGGTGGTGGCGAATATGGCGAAGAATGGCATCAAGCAGGTATGTTGTTGAATAAGCAAAATGTATTCGATGACTTTATCGCTGCCGCTGAATATTTGATTGATGAAGACTATACGAATAGTGATAAACTGGCGATTGCTGGTGGCTCAAATGGTGGTCTACTCGTCGGCGCAGCAATGACACAGCGTCCAGATTTGTTTGCTGTGGCGTTCCCAGCGGTCGGTGTAATGGATATGTTGCGCTACCATAAATTCACAGTTGGGAAAGGCTGGATTCCAGAATACGGAAACGCCGAAGCATCGGAAGAAGACTTTAAAAATTTGGTTGCCTACTCTCCCTTGCACAACTTGAAAGACGGTACTACTTACCCAGCTACTATGGTCACCACAGCCGATCACGATGACCGAGTCGTACCAGCGCATTCCTTCAAATTTGCTGCGCGACTTCAACAAGCACACGAAGGTGACCACCCAGTTTTAATTCGGATAGAAACAGATGCTGGACACGGAGCAGGCAAACCAACAGCTAAAATTATCGAAGAACAAGCAGACAAATGGTCATTTTTCTTTTACAATACAGATGCGCCTGTGAAGTATATTCAGGGGTAGTAGGATTGCTAAGCGGGAGGAACGAACCCCGCCTGACCACAGAGAAGTGTATATACTAGAGTCGGGCAGGGATTGGTAAGCCTAAAGAATATGCTCTAATCATTATATAATAACGAAAACAAGTGATCGGTTGATGGAGAGTCAGTCGATCATTTTTTATTCCAAATGGGCTGGTTTTGCCATTTTCTGGGAAAGCCCATTTTGTACAAAGGAATGTTGGGAAATGATTGTAGCAGATGCAGAAACTCATCTCTTATGTGATGACCGGGACTCACTCTATCATTCAAGTAAATGATAGCACAGAAAAGTGGAAAGATTTGTCCTCTTGCTCTTTCATTGGGAGTATATGTAAGTAAAGGATACGGTGTACTTTTTGGCCAGTCGTATTTATTGATAACTGTTCTATTCCATAAACGACTATGATGAGCAATGATATTCCTCACTAAAGTAATACTCAACAACCAACTTGCCAAGTAACTTTGGTTATTTAGACCAAATTCATTGGCTATCGTAGCTTTTTCAGGAAGTTGGTGGTAAATATTTTTGTAGAGTTTAGATAACGTTCCCAATGTAACAATCTCTAGGGCTTTCCAAGACTCTGGATAGTCATTTTTATGGTTGTTTTTGTGTTTAATAATAAACTCCTCACTACTATTACATATATCCCTAAACATCTTACTTAAGAAAATCAAATGCGCGTCTGTTCTATTAAAGTAATGGTGGTCTAGATACCAATGCACTCCATGATTCAAAGACATATGGTAGATGAGTTTCGTTCTAAGCGCAATCTCAATACGTTCAATGCCATTGAAAATAATAAGTCGGAATCGTCTATCAAAGTTATATGCCTGAACAGCATCTTCGAAGTAGCTATCTGATGAGAAGAAGTGACCCACTTTATCTGTTTGCATTTCCCACCAATAACCTTTGAGTCTGTAATAGCTAATATTTTCCAAGAAGTGAGGAGCTTTGGAAATATCTCTAAACCTCATACCTCTACTCTTCAGTAGTTCAATTTGCTGTTTTATAGTTATAGGGGGTTTAACCATCAAGTTGAAGATTGTAAGAAGAGGTTGCTGTTATCATTTTTTTTACAGAAAAGAGAAAACCTCCTTAGTGTGCATCAAAGAGAGGCCAAGGAGGTATATTTTTTGTAGGACTAAAAGTCCTTATAACAAAAAAGCAAAGACCTATCAGCTGATCTAACGGGAAGCAAAATAGGTACGGTTAGTGCAAATATATAGGTAGTTTCGCAATTATCCAACGTATAACTGCAAATTTAGTTCTCCATTAACAGTATTGAAATCAAACAATCGCTACCATTTCTTGGTCTATCTCTACTTCCACAAATAAACACTTTCTGCTATCTTTACTGCAAAACAAACAAATGCAACACCCACCCATCAACCTCATGAGCGATACCGTCACCCGCCCAACACCTGCCATGCTACAAGCGATGATGACTGCCGAAGTGGGCGATGATGTATTCGGAGAAGACCCAACGGTAAATGCGCTACAAGACAAAATGGCGGAAATGTTTGGTAAAGAGGCGGCGCTATTTTGTCCGTCAGGTACGATGACGAATCAGATTGCGATTAAAACACATACGCAGCCATTAGATGAAGTGATTTGCGAAGAAAAATCGCACATTTATCAGTACGAAACAGGTGGCTTTGCTTTCAATTCTGGGGTATCTATTCGCTTGTTGCAAGGAGAGCATGGAAAGTTACAAGCGCAGCAAATTGCCGATGCCGTAAAGCCAGTCTACGATTGGTTGCCGATTTCTAAACTGGTGGTTTTAGAGAATACCGGAAACAAAGCAGGTGGGAGCTATTACACAGTGGAAGAAATTGAACCAATTCGAGAAGTCTGTACTAAACATCAGTTGAAACTGCATCTGGACGGCGCACGACTTTTTAACGCCCTCGTTGAAACTGGCGAATCGACTCAAGCTATCGGTGCATTGTTTGATAGTATTTCTATTTGTTTGTCCAAAGGTTTAGGTGCGCCCGTGGGTTCTGTATTGATTGGTGATGCTGACTTCATTCGACAAGCGCGACGCTATCGAAAAGTGATGGGCGGCGGAATGCGACAAGCTGGATTTCTGGCAGCCGCTTGTCTGTACGCTCTGGAAAATAATATTGATCGACTCAAAGAAGATAATGACAAAGCCAAACGCATTGCTGCTCAATTGTCGCAATTGGATTACGTTGAAAACATTCGTCCTGTACACACCAATATTTTGATTTTTGATGTCAAAGCACCGTGGACAGCTCATAGCTTTTTGGAAAGATTAAAGCAAGCAAATATTCTCGCGGTCGCTTTTGGTCCGCAGACGGTGCGCTTTGTGACGCATTTGGAGGTGACGGAGGA
>CAYLPW010000262.1:0-6379 GCA_964385665.1 uncultured Saprospiraceae bacterium | reverse complement strand
TGTTCCGTCAGAATGTCCATGACACGCAAACTTTTATTGTACGCACTGACTAGATAGGTAGGTGGTGCGGTTTCTCCAGCTTTCAGCACATAAGCATTTTCTTGTGTGTCAGTGTTGAGTCCTAGATAAGTAATTCCAAAATCGACATGTAGCAAATCGCCTGGCATAATGGTCGCAACGTCTGGTCGGCGCGAGTAGGAACGTTCGCTTTCTTTGTTGCCAGGGTCAGCACGTTGGACATCTACAGTAGGATGAAACCAAGCTACCAAACCCAACTCTCGAATGCGATCTCTGTACCACCAAACCACATCGTCTGTCGTCGTATAACCTGGCTGAATCACTTGTTCCGAGAAGCCCTCAGCGATGATCTGGTGTGCAATACGCATGACTTGACGATAGATAACCATCTCTCGTTCTGTGCGCGTTTCTAGCCAACCGATTGCTAAGTTTTCAGCACTTTTTACTTTGCCTTTGTATGTTTCTGGTAAATAGTCAAGGAAAGCGTCATGATCTGTAGCAACGATACCGTCTGCTAATCCAAAATGCTCAGAGCGATTGATGCCGATACTGTTAGGCTGTCGTTCTTCGATAATCTCGATGAGTCGTTTCCATTGATCGGGTTGTTGTTCTTTGTCCCATGCTTTTTTAAATGTTTTGCCGACGTCGTACCGAGCAATGGCAAGTGCTTCGACCCCCTTTTCTTCCCCTTGATCGTACAGTACCAATATGGTGCGTCGACGAGCAGATAGCCAAGTAGCTGGTAGCATTGTTTTCAGGACTGGATCTTCGTTGTACTCTCTAGAGATGATGACCCACATATCAATACCTGCACGCCGCATCAATGTAGGTAGTACTGTATCTATTCGCTCTTCGAGTAGCTGATCGCGCAATTCAGCACGTTCACGCATGTTGAGCACATACGGCATTTCGGTTTGAGCAATTAGATCGGCGGCAAGAAAAAGAATAGCAAAAAATACGAGTAGCAGTTGTCTCATGGATTTTGTTTAGTGATAGAGACGAAAGGTAAGAACATGCCAGTACATTTAAGTCATTTGGAATCAACTTTTAGCAATTGTCCTGACTGGTTACTTCACCTTTTTGAACCACTTCAACTCTTGCCACAAATTGCGGTAGCAACTAGCAGCACGCGATTTGCTAGAAAACTGATAGATCGGCGCGCGTTTGACGCCCATTTTTTCTACACTAGAGGAGTAAGGGATGAACGACCGCATGATGCGTCGCTTTTTCTTTTTGAATGTAGCTAGCGTATCTCGGTGTAGTTTGCGACGCATGTCGACTAAATTAAAGAAAGGAATGAGCTTGCGACGGTCGTATTTTCGTTCATCAAAAAAAGATTGTACTTGTTGCAGTGCGTGTTCAGAGAGTTGGGCTGGCACCATAGGTACTAAAACAAAATCTGCTGCTTGAAATACATTTTCTGCTGCCAGATCCATACTAGGGGGGCAATCAATAAAAATATACTCAAATTCATTTTTTGCCTGTCGCAAAAACTGTTTAAATTGCTTCTTGGAAGCTTCTTGTGTTGCTAGATCACGGTCTAGATAGTGATTTCTGAAGTCACTTGGAAGCAAGTAAAGATTGGGGTGGGTCGTTGAGCGCACTAGATGTCGCCACCCATTCTGATTAGTCAATTGGGTATGCAATCCACCTTTCAGTTTTGCTTTTTGCCGCAATAAATAGGACGAAGCGCCCTGTGGATCTAGATCCCATACGAGTGTCTTATGACCTTCCTTAGCGGCTAAGTAAGCTAGGTTAATTGAGCTGCTTGTCTTTCCAACACCGCCCTTTAGATGATATAGTGCATAGGTTTTCACAGTAATAAATTCAATAAAAATTTAATTCGTAATCATTTCTTTGAGTGAAGCGTTTATGTTAGCAGTAATTGACTTCTTACGTAGAAAAGTATGGTGTGGTAGACACGTTAATCGCCCATCGAGCAATTCTTATAATAGAGTTTAAACTCCAAACTACGAAATAATGTGTTCTTTTGGTGCAGAAATAATGATCTAATTTGTCCAACACCTAATACTTACGCGTTCCTTCTTCCGTTCACTATTTAAATTGAAACGCTATGATACGCTTCTCTCATTATGGATTATTGGTACTATTCATTTGCTGTTGGACGGCTTGCGTACAACCTCCTGACTTTCCTGATGTCCCTGAAATCTCGTACAGAAGTGTGAATAAGACACAAATTCGGCAAGGAAGTTTTGGAGCGACTCCCGATACGTTGGTCGTCAGTTTTACGTACACGGATGGAGATGGAAATATTGGTACGCCAGAAAATGGAGAGTTTTTAAATAATATTATCTACATCGACAATCGTATAGGTCTGGAGACGAAAGCGAGTGTACCAAACATTCCGAGTGAGGGCGTGGGCAGTGGTATTTCTGGTACAGTTGAAGTGACTATTCCGACAGCAAATAGTGGTGTATGTTGCATCTACGATGATAAGAACAGACAAGATCCTTGTACACCATCCACTAGCTTCCCTACAGATACGTTTACCTATACGATTTACGTTTTTGACCAAGATGGTAATGAAAGCAACCGAATAGAAACTGAGCCGATTGTTATTCTCTGTCAATAATTGTCGAACAATCGACGTAATTCCTTTGTATCGACCTGATGGTGAGCCATTGTATTTTTCATGATTCGGTTTCGTTCGATATGTTGAAGAAGTTCCATCATATCTTCCTCAAAGTCCAATGCCAAATCTGCATGCATACCTTGCAGCATTTTCGCCAACTTTTTGGTTCGCTTCAGTACATAGTCAGCTAAGGTTCGCTGCTTATGACTGCGTGCTTCATTGATCTGTTGCCCAAAAAGCTGTAGGCTGTAATTGAGCATAAAAAAATTAAGTGCTACCTCACCGTACTTATCTTTTGTCACCTTCAAATGTCGTGTGATCTGTGCACTCATAGAACGAAGCGTCAAAAGTAGATAACCTGGCGAATAGAAGCGATAGTCGTCTAGTTCCTGTGCCATGCGCTGCTGTAACTTGTGGCGTCGATCCTCCACCGACTCTTCTTGACTATTTATAAGCTCATAAGTTAGCTTTTCTACCAATAGCTCATCTTTCGCGATTAGGCGGTACAGCAATTTATCTTTCTCCTTCATCGGCAGATCTGAAATGGCTGCTTTAAATTCGTCTGTTAGTTTCACACTTGGCATCTATTTACTTTCTTGATCTATTGGTAAGTGAAAGTTCAATAATGACCTGCCACAACTAAGGTGTTCTTTTCAAGCACTCTGTTCATGAGCTTTCAGCTACCCAAAACAGTGAAGCGATCTCATACATTAACTCACTCAAAATCTACACCACCACCATATGTCCAACCTACCTTCCCATCTGGCGTTTCTACTTTCAACCACGGACGGTTCATATCTTGATCGCGTAATCGAAGGGCAGTTGTTCTAACCGTATAAACATTCAAATAATACAAACTATCTCCTTCCGAGAGTTCGGTCAGTACCACACTTTCCAAAGACGGTTCGCGCCGTATCCGCAGCTGATCGACCGCTGCCACAACCAACGCTTTTTCGACAGGAATTTCACGCATCGTTTGGGCAGTTTTCTCGTTAGAAGAAGCAGTGGTGACCGATTCATTCACATTTTTTTCACAGCCGAATGTGAATACGGTTAATAAAGTAATAAAGTAGAATTTTTGCATGACACTTTAATGTATATTGCGGTTCTATTATTGCAAACACAGCACAAAAGAAGTTATTTTCGGGAACTTCTAAAATGAAATGTTGGTTTAGGCAATTGTTACTTTATCGACTCCCCGTGAATTTTATTCACAAATTTTAGCACTAACAACTTACTATTTGAAGAATTCTACCTTGCATCATTAATATTTGAAACCAAAAAGAACTTGTGGCCACTACCTGCCAATAGTTTTTATCACTCACCCATAAACTGTTTTGAAATGAGAAGGTCGATTCAAATCCTCGCCATCGCACTACTGGCAAACGTTCAATTATTCGCTACGGATATTTCGGAGCGCTACATCAACAATCATAAAGATCTCGCGATCAGTGAGATGAAACGGACTGGCGTGCCTGCCAGTATCAAGTTGGCACAAGGTATCCTAGAGTCCGATTTTGGACGCAGCAAGTTAGCGCAAAAAGCCAACAATCACTTTGGTATCAAATGTGGTGGCAGCTGGGTCGGTCCTACTTTTTACAAAGAGGACGATGACTATGACCGACGTGGCAAACTGGTCAAATCTTGTTTCCGTAAATACGATAAAACAAAAGACAGCTGGATTGCGCACTCTGAGTTCTTAAAGCAGCCGCGCTACCGCAGCTTGTTCTACCTGCGTCCAAGTGATTACAAAGGCTGGGCGAGAGGACTACGTCAAGCTGGCTATGCGACGAATCCAGCCTATGCACAAAAACTGATTAGTGTCATCGAACGCTATCAACTCTTCCAGTACGATGATCTGCAACCAGAACTGCCAGAGGAAGTGATCACTGAAACGCGACCCAATCGACCAACGCTAGAGCGCAACAACCGCAATGAGCATTTGAATGACAATACTCGTCTGGAGGATATGCCTGTTGTCTCTAGCATCAACGATGTGAGAGTGACACACTCCTTAGCTGGTGAAACATTGATGAAGATTGCTGATCGCACTGGCAATTCGGTCAATGCACTGACACGCTACAACGAGCAGCTGACTTCTGTTTCTACAGTACTACCAACAGGGACACGCGTCTTTTTGCAGCCAAAGCGTGCTACTAATAGAGGAAAAGAAACCTGGCATAAAGTACAAGCTGGCGAAACGATGTATGACATTTCGCAACGCTATGCCATTCGCTTAGATAGACTGTATGAGCGCAATCGCATGAAAGAAAACACACAGCCAGCGATAGGTGAGCAAATCATGTTGCGGGGTCGCCGTACCGATTCGCCTGTCTTGCGCAATGGCACGGCTACCCAAGAAAAGATCATTCAGGAAGAAGATAGCGGACTATCGACACCGACACCTGATTTTCGTCCGACACCAAAATTGGAGCAGTCGACTGTCGGAGCAGGTGACGAAGAGCTACTAGCGGAAGGAGACGAAAATATAGTTTGGTTGGATGAGTTGGATGTGCCTGAGCGAGCAACACCAACGATGAAAGATAGTGCGTTTGAAGACTTAGACGTGGCAGCGGAACTGGATGTGGAGAATAGTCCAGTGCAGACATCTAGTCGACAAAAGGAGCGGGTCGTTCGCTCTACGCCGCCACCTGCTCAAACGGTTGGTCATGTAGCAACACCTGAACCCGTGACTGAAGTGCAATATAGCTACTATACTGTACGTCCAAAAGATACCTTGTTTAGCATTGCTAAAGCATATGGAACAACGGTCGATCAAGTTCGTATCTGGAATGGATTGACGAGTAGCGATACGATTCATCCGAATCAGCGACTAAGAGTACGTTAACAATAGCAATAAGTAGATTAGTTTCCAACAAAAGGGGCAGACATCAAGCAGGTGTTTGCCCCTTTTCTAATTCTTATAGTGTCACAGACTTGCAACTTTGTTCGTAAAGTCCCGTAGATATATGTAACCAACCCTATTGGGCATGACTACCACCGACGAAAAGCGACTGTATCAGACTTTCCAATTGATTCGGCATTTGAATACGCCGCCGTATAAGACGGTGAGGCAGGAGGATAGCTACCTGTCTTCTATTCTCACTTTAACCGTAAAGATTCTATTCTATATAACAGTGAAACAAAAAAAAGACCTAGCTAAAAATTAGCTAAGCCGTTTCAATCCTAATTTGCTGGAAGAGGGATTAGAAGCCCTTAAACTTCATTGATTTAGTTTCAATCCTAATTTGTTGGAAAACATCAATGTAGTTTGTATTGATTATCATTCTTGTTATTCAGATTCAATAGAAAAAAGGTCTTTGAATTTGAGAATAATCTTCCTATTAGTGAGACAGACAATCATTAATACTATTAAACACGCGAAGATGATCGCAGATGTGTATAGTTCTAAAAGACAAAAGTAAAATACTGCACCAGCAAAACCTAGTAACAAAATACATAAGAATACGTTGATTAATTTCATAATCCCTAAAGTCATTTATTTATAAAGTAAAAACCTTATTACGAACGAGAATTTTTGAGGAAGGTTCATAAATATAATAATGTATGCTTCAAACACTATACACAATTGGAAAAACACTCATTAACGACGAAGACTACAAAAGATACTTCGAGCCGTGGGAGAATCCTTTCACCAACAAGACGACAGCGGAGAGTGCAAAAGTGATCGTAATAGATGTTCGTTCAGGCTACATTCAAGACATCTATCTTGAAGACTTCAGTAGGATGAAGCTTGATAAATATCTG
>CAYLPW010000261.1:0-6421 GCA_964385665.1 uncultured Saprospiraceae bacterium | reverse complement strand
CGCTACACCCTTTCTTCTTTTATCAATAGTAAATTGAGCGCTCGACAAACACTGCGGGCAGGTGTGTTAGTCGAAGTATTCAACAATGAAAATTTTGCGCGAAGCAGAGAAAACACACCTGACATAAATGAAGATGGAACACCAGATTGGTTCTCAATTTATGATTTTGACGGTACATTCAACATGATTCAACCTTACGTGCAATCGCAATACAAACTGAGCGAACAACTAAGCGTCAATGCTGGATTGCATGCTCAATATGCTTCTCTGAACGAACAGTTTGTGCTAGAACCACGCGCTAGTTTGAGTTACAATTTTTTACCCAATCAAAAACTGACTATCGCTTACGGCTTGCATCACCAAAATGCACCGCTACCCATTTTCTTTTTGGAGGAAGAGAAAGATGGTCAATTGGTCAGAAGCAATGAAAACTTAGAATTTACGCGCTCACAGCACTATGTATTGGGCTACGATGCTAAGTTAGGAAGCGACTGGCGATTGAAAACAGAAGTCTACTATCAAGACATAGATAACGCCGCTGTCGATCCATTTTCTTCTAGCTATTCCATCCTGACAGAAGGGGCGGACTTTGGATTTTCGGAAGACAAATTTGGTTTGGTGAATGAAGGAACAGGCTTCAATCGAGGTGTTGAATTGACGTTAGAAAAGTTCTATAGCAATGGCTACTATGTATTGGCGACGACCTCCATTTTTGAAAGTAAATATGAAGGTAGCGATGGCGTAGAACGCAGTACTCCTTTCGATAATGGCTATGTTTTGAATCTCTTGGGTGGGAAGGAATGGGCATTTGGGTCTTCGCAGCAGCATGCTTTTGTTTTAAATGGTCGCTTTACAACAGCAGGTGGCAGGTGGTACACGCCGATTGACTTAGCCGCCTCACAGCAAGCAGGTTTTGAAGTCTTACAAAACGATCAAGCCTTTAGTCAGCAGTATGACGACTACTTGCGTGTGGATGTGAAATTTGGAGTCAAAATTAACAGCACGAAGCGTAAGCTATCTCATCAATTCTATATGGACTTACAAAACGTGACGAACAACGACAACATCTTCGCCTTGCGCTACAACCGTTTGACGAATGACATCAATCGCGTCGACCAAATTGGGTTCTTCCCTGATTTTTTGTACCGACTTCAGTTTTAGGAGAGTTGGGAGAGGGAGGAGAGTTGGGAGAGTTTCGAGAAAAAGAAAGTTTGAAGAGACGGGAGAGTTTCGAAAGGGAGGAGAGTTGAGAGAGGGAAAAGTTTGGAGAGTTTCGAGAGAAGTGTGATATTGAGAAAAATGGAGGTACATAACTATGATAGAGCAACGAGATCATACGGAATTTAATAAGCGACTTCAAGAGCGATTCTTGGCATTTGCAGTTGCTGTCTTTCAGTTTTTGGATAGCATTCCTAACTCAAACAATAAGCGAATTATCGCTTACCAATTGGGGAAATCAGCTTCCTCCTGTGGTGCTAACTTTCGCGCCTTTTGTCGAGGACGATCAAAAAATGAAAAATTTGCCAAAATATGTATTGTTGTGGAAGAGACAGATGAGTCGGAATATTGGTTAACTATTTTAGAGCGATTGCAGATGGGTAAAGAACAAGAAAGAGCGATCTTATTAAAAGAAGTAGATGAGCTAATTCGGTTGGTAGTGACGATTAAAAGCAAATTGCGCTGACCCCATCTCTCGAAACTCTCTCAGCTCTCGAAACTCTCTAAACTCTCCCAATTCTCTCATCTCTCGAAACTCTAGAAACTCTCTAAACTCTCTAAACTGTGCTTCGACCCAATGTTAAATACCTAGCTTTTGACGACCGATGGTTGTTTTATATAGGTGTATGCGTGCTAACTATCTTGCTGCCCCTGCTTTTTTTCAACACGACGTTCGAAGAAATTCTTTCGTATAGCCTGTTAGATCATGTCGAAAATCTATTCTATTCAGTGGCGTATTGGTTGGCATACCGATACACAACCATAGAAGTTCGGAAACGGTACAATAGCTTCGAGGAGCTAAAAAAACAGCTTTGGGTGACCGCCGCGATCATTATTCCATTGATACCCATTATGGGGTTCATCATAGACCGAACGTTTTATCCACTGTATAGCCTACTGAATGCCGACGATGAATGTCAGCCAAGCTATCTACAAGGCATAGCCGCTACCTACTTTTTGACCCTCACCATTACCCTGCTCTACAATACGATTTACTTTATTCAACAGTATAAAAATGCAGTGGTGGAGAAAAATCAGCTACAACTCGCTCACGTACAGGGACAATTAGATAATTTACGCAACCAAATCAATCCCCACTTTTTGTTCAATAGCTTAAATACCTTGATGAATCTGATACCGACGGATACAGAACGCGCGATGAATTATCTCGACAAGCTCTCCAAATTCTATCGCTACGTTGTCAGCAATCGGACGCAGACCTTGACGAGTCTAAAAGCCGAATTGGAAGTCACTGCGGTCTATGTTGATCTATTAAAAGAGCGGTTTCAAAACGCGATTCACATTCAATTGCCTAAAC
Organism: uncultured Saprospiraceae bacterium; assembly: GCA_964385665.1. GTDB lineage: Bacteria > Bacteroidota > Bacteroidia > Chitinophagales > Saprospiraceae > JAAUTG01. Next base: position 3,885 of record CAYLPW010000261.1, on the reverse strand, counting down.
ACGTTCCGTTCGATGCTCAAATTTTGCCACTCAGTTTACAGTTGCTCATCGAAAATGCAGTTAAACACAACATCGTTTCTCACAAACGACCACTGTATATCGACGTAGAAATAGATGAAGTGGGCGAATACCTTTGGGTACATAACAATGTGCAGAAAAAGATACAAGAAGTCAGTTCGACAGGGATGGGTTTGAGCAATATCAAAGAACGCTTTGCTTTTTTCACCAAAGCAGAAGTAGAAATTGGGGAAGTGGAGAACCGATTTAGTGTTGGCTTACCATTCATCCATCAAAAAATAACCGCATGACCGCGATCATCATCGAAGACGAACTAAACGCCTATCAGTACTTGGCGAGCAGCTTAACGAGAATTCGTCCGACTATTCAGCTATTAGCCCATCTAGAAAGCGTAGAGGACAGCCTTAATTGGCTGAGCAATCATACACATCCCGATTTAGTGTTTTTGGACATTCAATTATCCGACGGACTGAGCTTTGAAATCTTCAATCACCTAAGTATTGAATCTGCCATTATTTTCACTACTGCTTACGATCAGTACGCGGTCGATGCGTTTAAATTCAACAGTATCGACTACTTGTTGAAGCCCATTCATCAAAAAGATTTGACGACTGCTATTGATAAATTCGAGCGTTCGCAATTTAGCGTCAATGAGCAGCTAGCGGCGCAAGTAAAGACTTTATTTGCTGAAAAGACAGCCACGAAGAAGAATCGCTGTTTAGTGAAAAAAGGAAACCATTTTGAATTTGTAGAAGTAAAAGACATTGCTTACGTGCAGTCAGAAGATGGACTGACTTTCTTGCACACGTTTGGTGGACAACGACACATTTACACAAAGACCATTGAACGCTTGATGGATCTGTTGGATGAAGATCAATTTTTTCAAATCAATCGCTCCCAAATCATCAATATTGATGCTATTCAAAAAATACATCCTTATTTCAATCAACGTATGAAGATTGAGCCATTGAAGGCAGTACAAGGGATTGAGTTGCTGGTGAGTCGGTCTCGTGTTCCTGATTTTAAGGTATGGATAGATACGTAATACACTATAAAGTAAGTTATCTATAATTCCAATGTAGCTTTAGCCCATTGCAAGTAGCTGAAATTCAAGGAGTCATGACCCATTGGAACGAATACTGAAGTTGATAGAAACTTACTTTACAATGTAATAGGCTCGTATGACTTAAATCATAAAGGTTTGTTACCCTTCGGAAGTCAAATAGCCCATTCATAACAAAAGCGTGCGACTTCAGTCGCACTTATTAATTTATCTTATCCATCCACTTTTGACGTAACTTGTAGACCTAGAACGCTCACAAAAGCTATATTTTTAGTTATTTAGCAGCAAAACGAAACAACATGTCAAGAATTACTTTTCTGCTTTCCTTTCTGCTGCTTTTCTGTTGCACTATACTGGTTGCGCAAGACCTGAAGGATTATCCTGAGCAGCACTACGACAAAGCCGAATACCAAATCGAAATGCGCGATGGCGTGAAGCTACATACGACCGTTTACACCCCTAAAGACCAATCACAAAGCTATCCGATCTTGATGAAGCGAACGCCGTATAGCTCGCGTCCGTATGGCGCAGACAAGTTCCCCTCTCGATTAGGGCCGAATAAGTATTTAATGCAAGATGGCTACATTTTCGTCTACCAAGATGTGCGCGGACGCTGGAACTCGGAAGGCGACTACGATAATATGCGCCCAATCATTGCAGATAAAAAAAGCGATCAAGATATTGATGAAAGTTCTGATACATATGATACAGTAGACTGGTTGATCAAAAACATTAAGAATAACAATGGACGCGTTGGGCAGTATGGAATTTCTTACCCTGGACATTACACTACAGCGGGGGCAGTCGATGCGCATCCAGCCTTGAAAGCGGCTTCTCCTCAAGCACCTATTGGAGACTTCTACTTCGATGATTTTCACCACAATGGCGCGTATTTGTTGAGTTACTGGGTCGCCACTTCCGTATTTGGCTACCAATCTGAACCAACGACTACATCTTGGTATACGGACAAGATTCCAGATTTGGGTACACAGGATCAGTATCAGTTTTTCTTGGATATTGGTCCCTTGAAAAACCTAGATAAATACTACGACAAAGACAATTTCTTCTGGCAAGAATTGAAAGAGCATCCAGACTACGATGAGTTTTGGCAAAAAAGAGGGATTATTCAACACTTGGACAATGTGCGACCTGCGATGATGATTGTCGGTGGCTGGTTTGATGCCGAAGATTTGTATGGCCCATTGATGACCTACAAAACCATTGAACAACAAAATCCGAATACCTACAATACCATCGTGATGGGACCGTGGAGTCATGGGGATTGGGCGCGTGACCAGGAGCGGCAAGCAGTAGGAAATGTCTACTTTGGCGACCATATTTCTGATCATTTTCAGCAAAATATCGAACGTCCATTTTTCAATCATTTTTTGAAAGAAGAAGCCATCGGTAGCGGACTACCAGAAGCCTATATGTACGATACTGGTCGCAGACAGTGGACGAATTTTGCGAATTGGCCACCACAAGAAGTCACCACACAAAAATACTACTTCCACAGCGACGAAAACTTATCTACAGAGCAACCTAGTAGTGACGACAACACCGAGTTCATCAGCGATCCAGCGAAACCAGTTCCCTATTCCGAAGACATTAAAGTTGTTTTCACCCCTCGAAAGTTCATGACGGACGATCAGCGATTTGCAGCGCGTCGACCAGATGTGTTGGTGTTTGAAACAGAAGTATTGGAAGAAGACGTCACCTTGGCTGGCGAGATTTTAGCTGATCTTTTTGTCTCGACAACAGGAACAGATGCCGATTGGGTCGTCAAATTGATTGATGTATACCCACCAGATGCCGAAGATCCAGAAGAAATGCAAGACCACTTGCGAATGAGCAATTACCACATGATGATACGTAGCGAAGTGATGCGTGGACGCTATCGCAATGACTTTTCCAAGCCCGAAGCCTTCACGCCGAATGAAGTGACGAAAGTCGAGCTGCCACTACAAGATGTCTATCACACGTTCCAGCGCGGACACAAAATTCAAGTCCAAATTCAAAGCACTTGGTTCCCATACATCGACCGCAACCCACAGACCTTTGTCGACAACATCTTCATGGCAGATGAGGAAGATTTCAAAAAGCAAACGCATACGGTGTATCATTCTAAGGAATATCCGTCTAGCTTGCAAGTGCAGGTGTTGAAGTGATGAATTATTGTAGTGATCGGATGACCTGAAAATAGGTTTTGAGTCATCCGATCACTATATCTTTATAAATAGGGAGCGACAGTTCACAACTTTAGATCAAAAGACCAAGTTTAAATAATAATGAAGTCTATTGAAAATATCATCCAACCGTTCAAGGTAGCTATGGAGGAGATGTATGGAGACGAACTAGCTAAAATACTGCTGTATGGTTCTTATGCTAGAGGTGACTTTTACGAAGAGTCCGATATTGATTTGATGGTTGTTTTAGATGTAAAACAGTTAAAAATATTTCAAGAGATTCGTAAAATCTCAGCGATTACCACTCCGCTTTCATTGACACATCAAAAGATCATAGCTGTTGTTCCGACTACGCTCAACAAGTTTCAAACGTATGATTCTATGTTTTATAGATTCGTTCATAAGGAAGGCATAGAACTACTCTGATCGTCGAAGGTTGCACCTTCGATGAAACTTACGCTTACCAATATAGTGTCCATGTTTTGTAGACGAGCATACCGTATCGAAGGTACAACCTTCGACGATCCTAAGTACATCTAGGGTAGTTTTGAAAAGTCCTATGCTTCTATGTGCCTCGTATGTTTGTACGAGAGAATAAAATAAATCAAAATCATTAAA
>CAYLPW010000260.1:0-6432 GCA_964385665.1 uncultured Saprospiraceae bacterium | reverse complement strand
CAAGAAAAAAATAACTAACTCAAAATTTGTAAACTTATTTATATCCCATTCCTAATGACTATACTCACACAACACACGAACTAACACATCCAACATGCGTGCATTACTACTTCTATTATCTCTTTTTCCCATTTTTCTCCTCGCCCAAAACCAGCCCAACATCGTTTGGTTCGTCAGCGAAGACAACAGTCCATACCTAAAAGCATACGGCGACACATTGGTACACACTCCCACATTAGATGCCTTTACCCAAAAAAGCGTCACCTATACTAATGCCTTCTCCAACGCCCCAGTCTGTGCCCCTTCTCGCTCCACGATGATTACAGGTATGTATCCGCCAACGATGGGAACACAGCATATGCGAGCAGAAGTAGATATCGACGAAAGCATTCAGTTCTTCCCAAAGTACCTAAAAGAAGCTGGCTATTTTACTACGCTCCGCCTAAAACGCGATTACAACACACCTAAGCAAGCAGGCACTTGGGATGTCGATGATTGGTGGCATGCCGAAGATGCTTTCAAAGGAAGAAAGGACAATCAACCGTATTTTTTATTCTACAATACTTGGATGACACATGAAGGGAAGCTCCATGACCACAGTAAGAAGTTCGATTATTTTAGAAGTACATTCAGCGACTTATCAGATGATGTCATAGACTCTTTAATCGCAACGATTCAACCAATAAGTCCTGACGAGGTGAGCGTACCCCCTTATCTCCCCGATTTGCCAGAAGTGCGTAAAGACTTAGCGTTGTATTATGAGCTAATGCAAATGCTAGACGTAGAGTTTGCCCTGTTTCTAGAAGATTTGAAGCAGCAAGGCGAGCTAGACAATACGATCATCATCTACTCCAGCGACCACGGTGGCGTATTGGGTCGAAGCAAACGTTTTGCGTTGGAATCGGGTTTAAAAGTGCCGTTGATGATTCATTTTCCTGAAACATACAAACACCTAGCGCCAGCAGAAGCAGGTGGACAAACAGATCGTCTAGTATCTTTTGTAGATTTTGCGCCTACATTATTAGCTTTAGCAGGTATAGAGAAACCCGAACATATGCAGGGCGATGTATTTCTGACAGACGCTGCTACTAAAGAGCCAGCATATGCCTTTGGCTTCCGCGACCGTATGGATGAAAGCTATGATTTGGTGCGTACTATACGAGATAAGGAATTTCGCTACATCCGCAACTTCAATCCGCATCGTCCGCACGGGCAGCGCGTCAATTATCTATGGAAGTCAGCTAATGTCCGCGCATGGGAAACTAGTTTTTTGAACAGTGAATTGAATGATACACAAGCTGTCTTTTTTCAACCCAAAGTAGCAGAAGAACTATATCAGATTGAAAGCGATCCGCATTGTGTTCATAACTTGGTAGGCGATCCAGAATATCAAGCGATCTTATCAACAATGCGTGGCGATCTAAGTCATTTTATTCGTGAGATTAAAGATGTAGGATTTATCCCAGAGGGGGAGTTGTATGCTGCCAGAACAGAAGAAGACCTATTGTACCAGAACTATGTAGCAGCCTTGCCGCTCACAGACATTATCACGGCTGCTGAACAAGCTACTCGTTTGCCCACACAAAAAAAGCTAAAGAAATATATGCAACACGAGCAAGCATCGATTCGATTTTGGGGTGCAACGGGAACTTTGATCTTACAACAAAAAGGAACGAAGCTAACTAGGGCAACACAAAAAAAATTGAAAAAACTACTCGACGATCCGAGCGGTGACGTGCAAGCTATCGCGGCAGAAGTACTTTATCCAACAAAAGCTAGAACAAGTGCTATTTCCATTTTAGAAAGGCTACTTCAACACAAAAATCCTTATGTTGTACTACGGACACTAAACGCGATGGAAGCGAGACAAATTACTGCTCCCGAACTACTCAAGCAGGTAGAAGAGATTGCTCAACGAGACGAGAAGGGGAAATACAGCTACGCTACTAGAAAAGCGCAATACTTGATTGGAGCACTTTAACGCCGTCGAGATGTATCCTGTCTAGACGCGATAAGTAGTTGAAAAGTGAACGAGCGGGAGGGAGGTATCCAATTGTAGGCGAATTTTGACTCCTTTTCGCAGCGAAAAGAAGAAGAGACCTATATTTGCTTCAAATCGCTACATTTAAAAATCCTCCAACTTCATGCAAAACACAACCTATCTTCTCCTAGCAATAACTTACCTACTCTGCTGCATTGCTTGCCAAGAAACTCCCACTAGCTGGCAGCTCACTTCTCCCAACGAAGCCATCACTATTCAGATCGAACACGCAGGCACACCCGATTCTACCTATCTATCCTACAGCGTTTCCTTTCACGAAGGCGAAATGACCGAACAAGTCCTCCTCCCTTCCTCCTTAGGACTACAACTCGCAGACACCGATTTATCTAAAAACCTAACCTTTCTACAAGCAAGCAGTATGGAAAACGAAGCTGTGGAATACACCATGATTACGGGCAGCAAAGACAGCTACACCAACCAATACAACGAAATTCAACTCCACTTCGAAAATGCCGAGCAAAAGAAAATTAGCCTCAACTTCCGAGCCTACAACAATGGGATCGCCTTTCAATATGTTTTACCAGAAGCAGCTGACGAAAAGGTAACCATTATTAACGAACTAACTTCTTTTCGAGTCAACGATGGACAGTTTTGGGCGCAACCCTACGATGCGGTCACGAAATGGAGTCCTGGCTACGAACGCTTCTACGAGCAGTTTCCAACAGGAACAAATGCGCCAGAAGAAAAGAATGGATGGGCGTTTCCGCTACTCTTTGAAACGGATGATGTTTGGTTGTTCATCTCCGAATCTGGTTTTGACGGAACATACGGCGGTAGTCATATCGAAGAAAACGTAACTGATAATACCTACCGAATGAAATTTGCAGAGGTAGATGAGGCGAATAATAACTACGCTGTTGAACCAACGGTAGAACTGCCCTACAAAACCCCTTGGCGATTCATTACCCTTGGCGACAATTTGGGTGACATTGTGGAATCTCATTTAGTGACTGATTTAGCAGACGAAAATGAACTAGAAGACACCGATTGGGTCAAACCTGGACGCGCCTCTTGGTCGTGGTGGTCGGTGAATGACAGTCCACAGGATTATGAGTTGTTAGTTCCATTTGTGGACTTAGCTGCTGAAATGGGCTGGGAATATTCTTTGGTCGATGCCAATTGGAACAACATGAAAAATGGCACGCTGGAAGACTTAGCTGCTTATGCGGAGACAAAAGGCGTAGAGTTGTTAGTCTGGTACAATTCTGGGGGCAAACACAACAGCGTCACCGAAGCACCACGCGATTTAATGTTTGAGCGAAAAGCTAGACGAAAAGAGTTTGAGCGTATTCATGACATGGGCATCAGAGGGATCAAAGTGGACTTTTTTCAATCGGATAAACCCACCATCATCAATCAGTACATCGACATTTTGGAAGATGCTGCGGACTATGAACTACTTGTCAATTTTCACGGCTGCACCTTGCCTAAAGGATGGCGACGCACCTATCCGCATTTGATGACGATGGAAGCTATTTTAGGGGGCGAAGCTTATTTATTTTCTGATGATTATCCCACCAAAGCACCAGCACATCTTACGACTCTTCCCTTTATCCGAAATGTGGCTGGGCCAACAGACTACACGCCTGGCGGTTTTGCTAAAATTAACAAACCCCATTTGACCACCTACGGTTTTGAAGCGGCACTACCAGTTCTCATCGAATCTGGCATCATCCATTATGTGACTGCTCCCGAAGTCGTAGCCAGTCTTCCTGCTTTTGCTGTCGGTTTATTGAAAAATATACCTGCCACTTGGGATGATGTTCAGTATTTGTCTGGCTATCCCGGAAAGGAAGTTGTGTTGGCTCGAAAAAGCGGCAATCAATGGTATATCGCTGGCATCAATGGAGAAAATACCACGAAAACTCTACAGATTGATTTATCAACTATAGTGGAAGGTGAGGTAGATTTGACTTTGGTCATAGATGGCGAAACGTCGACGGAATTGGAACTGGAAAAAAGAGTCGTTAAAGATGCTATGCTGACAATAGAACTACAGCCTTTTGGTGGATTTGTAGGAATTATGGAGGAATAGGAAGCCAATTCGAGAACTACATCTTTTATGCCTCATACAGAAACAACTTTCAGCACACATTAGAAATGAATAAGCGACTAGCTTGTATGACCTAATATGTTTTATATGTTCCCATTCAAGTAGTTCTCGAAAAAGCGTCTGACGTTCTCCATACTCACGTGTTATACATTCTGATACACCAAAAAGAGAATCAAAAGGATAACAGCGACAGAAATGCCAGCGATCATAAAAAACTGACGGGCTTGTTGCTCTTCTTTTTTTGCCTGAATTTGTTTACGATTTTTTCGTCTAGCCATGATGTTTCGTTTTGTTGTTTGTCTAAGTTAGTACATCTATTGGAATTGTACAAATAGACGAAACAAAATGTGGTTTACGTTACTAATCTCCTTCCAACTTCGCCAACCACTTATCCGCCTTCTTCATCACAGAAGTACGTCCATCCAAACTCAAACGTTGTAAATGAGGCAGCAACCAATCTTTCAAAGACTCATTGTTTACTGCCCAACTACCCAAGGTTTCCATCGTCATATTCAAGACGATCCAATCATTGGTAGTACTTAGATTGTACTGCAAAATAGACTGCGCTTTAGCCCGTTGCAACTCGCTCAAATCGTTTTGAAGCAATTTGAATAGCTGCGCCAATGTCCATTTGGTAGATGCTTGATCGATCAGAGAAACATCTTCCAAGATACGATCTAGGTAAGGCAAAATTAATTGTTTATCCGCTTTCGCAATCCGCTTCATGGCATTGGAAACACGTAAGCGAACGACGGGATCATCACTATAATAACAATGGAACAATTCATCAAATAGAGTAGGAGTAGCCAACACTTCTTCGACGATTTCCACTGTATTGCCCAATGAATTGGGGTGTCCACCTGTTAAACGTTCTTCAAAATCAGGCATAATAAGAATCGTTTAAGTACATGAATAAAAGAAACAGCAATTCCCCATGTACAGATGCTTTGCGAAAGTTGTGGGCGGTTTAGCGAGAAGATACTTTTGTAAAGCTAAGTTTACAAAGCCTTCCTGCCCTCACTACCCATTACGCAGACTTCGCAAACTGTCAAAAGATTGCTACATGGGGAATTGCTGTAAAAAAAATAGACTTAACTATAAACAGTTAGCTATCAGTGGATTTGTCTAATGTCTAATGTCTAATGTCTAATGTCTAATAACTTAAATTCCTCTCGGATACTGCATCGTCATACAATGTAGCGAACCATGCTGAACAATCAAAGCGCGACAGTCAACACTTACTACTTTTCTATCAGGAAATAAATCGCGAAAGATAGATAGTACCTCCTCATCTTGCGGAACGCCATAAGTTGGTACAAGGACACCGCCATTCACAAACAGGAAATTAGCGTAAGTAGCTGGTAGCCGTTCGCCGTCTTCGTCATAGATCGCTTGCGGTAAAGGCAAAGGAACTAAGCGATACGGTTGACCGTCCAGATTTCGGAATTGCTGAAGTTGCTGTTCCATGTTTTGCAAAGCTTCAAAGTGACTATCTGTTTTATCCGTACATTGAACATAAGCAATCGTTTGTTCATCACAAAAGCGCGCCAAGGTGTCAATATGCGCATCCGTATCATCGCCTTCTAGCGCACCATGATCGAGCCAAAGTATGCGTTTTACACCAAAGTAATTTTTCAACTGCTCTTCAAGTTCCTCTTTCGTGTAAGCTGGATTTCGATTAGGAGAAAGCAAGCACTCGCTAGTCGTCAGTAGCGTTCCTGCGCCGTCACTTTCGATACTGCCACCTTCCAACACAAAGTTTTTTGTAGAAAAATGCGCATTTTGAAATTTGTTTGCTGTCCACAATCGTCTTGTTAGTAGATTGTCGAAGGAAGCAGCATACTTCAGCCCCCAACCATTAAATTGAAAATCTAGCACCGTCAACTGCCCATCTTCTTCCACCGTGATGCCCCCATGGTCACGCGCCCACGTATCATTGGAGGGCAATTCGATATAGTCGATCTTCGATTGATCTAAATGCGAAAGGTAATTTTCTACAGTTGGAATATGCTGACAAATGAGTAGGACAGGTTGGAACTCCAAAACCGCAGCGATACACTGACCAACACACTCAACAGCCTCGTCGAAGGTGGACGCCCAGTCGGAATCTTGATGCGGAAACGTAAATTGAGTGATGGCTTGGGTTTCCCATTCGGCAGGTAGTCGCTTCATAACTATAAATGGATTGAAGCGTAAAAATAAGGGAAGTATACGTATTTTTGAATAAGTAAGTGAGATCAGCAGCTATTATCCGCGAAACAATCTCACCTCTCACCTCTCACCTCTCACCTCTCACCTCTCACCTCTCACCTCTCAC
>CAYLPW010000259.1:0-6501 GCA_964385665.1 uncultured Saprospiraceae bacterium | reverse complement strand
GTGAACGATATGCAACTTCCAATAGGCGCTGCTTATAAAAAGGAATTGCTGAGTAGGTCTATTTGGTTAAAATGATAAATGAATAGATAAGTGCTAGGACTTGTTCCTTGACTATCTTACAGTAAATCACTAACTTTCTAGAAATGGCTTTGGCATCAATATGAAACGAACACTGTTCCAACCTCTATCTAGTTGGCTATACTATGTCAAAAACCGTAAACTATCTATCGTATGCTCGTGGCTACTTGTACTAGGTAGTCTATCATCCATACAAGGACAGATAAACTATAACCGTTTCGTATCAGCTATCGACTCCGCCTTGTTGATTAGAAACGTGGATAGCACACTCGCTACTTTAGATAGCTTACTATTGCCCATACAGTCCAATCCCGATAGTATTCAGTTGAAGGCGCATATCTATAAAGCATATGGGACTGCCTACACCAACTCCAGTCAATTCGGATTAGCTGCTGCCGCCCAGTCAAAAAGCATACAATATCTTCTTCAATATAAAGATACTTCCGAAGTAGTGAATGAATACTCGCTATTAGCTGCATTTAGTTTCCGATTGGGAGAAATGGAGAAAGCACGCTCGTTGATTGATATTTCGCTTCGACACGTTAGTGAAACGGAATCTAATCTATCAAAAATATATACTCGAGCAGCTACTATTTACCATCAATTGGGGGAGAAGGATAGCGCAAAAAAATACATGCAGCGTGGATTATCGATTGCTAGAGAACGAAAAGATTCTACTTCTATAGCGGCAGCCTTGACTAATATAGGTACAACTTTTCATGAAGAGGGAAATTACCCTGCGGCGTTAGAAAACTATCAAGCTGCTTTAAAATTGAGTAGAGAGCAGGGGTATACTTCTGCTATGTTGCCACTATTGCTAAACATAGGACAAATTTATCACGATCAAGGAGATTTGGATACTGCTCTGCCAAAGTACAAAGAAGCAAAACTGATAGCTGAAAAAGAAGATATGAAACGCTATCGGCTAGGGGCAACTTTGGGACTTGTAGCTATTCAGTTGGATAGAGGCAACTACGAAGGACTAGCAGAAGAATTAGAACAACAACTACAAATTGCAAGAGCCGTAGAAGACCCATCTATTTTACTTCGGACGCTCAATCAGAAAACGGAGTTGATGCTGGCATTGGATAGTTTGGAGAGTGCTTTAAATACAGCTGAAATGGCTGTTGACATTTCTAACCAGCAGGATGAACCACATATAAAGGCGGTTAGCTATGCAAATATGGGACATACATTGGCTAGAGTGAACAATTTTGTAGCAGCCAACGAAATGTGCATCCAAAGTCTAGCTATAGCAGAGCCCAGAGGTCTTGGAGATGTTCGGTTGAGAGCCTACAATTGCTTATACGTAAATGCAGCTGCTCAGAACGATTACCAATCCGCTTACAACTACCTCACGAAATATCAACTACTCAGTGACTCACTACTCAACTCAGAATCCATCCGAAAGATCAACAACCTTATACTGAAAAGCGAATACGACGAAAAGATGCTAGTCGAACAACTGAAGAACGAAGAGTATAGACAATTGAAAGAAATAGAAATTCAAAGCCAAAGACGAGTTCAGCTTTTTACGCTTGGCTTATTAGTACTAGCTTCTATCAGTATTGTAGGTATTGTCATTGCTCTCAGAAATAAGCAAAAATACACGAGCAGTCTCGAACAACTTAACCTATCATTACAACAAAATCAGCAACAACTAGCACATACGAACCGAAAGCTAGATCAGTTTGCGCATTCTGTATCGCACGATATTATCAACCGATTGAGCAAAGTGGCTTTGGATGCTCGACTAAACGAAGAGGTCGAACAGACAGATGCATTGCAAGCCTTCCGAAGAAGAGCAGAGGTAACGGCGAATAATTTGATTAACTTTTGCGAAAATCTTTTGGGATGGTCAGAGTCTACCACCACTACCAAAGAATCTGTCGATCTCAACAGCATAGTCGACAAAACACTAACAGAATACAGTTTGCTATTAGAAACGCATGGTTTCGAGGTGAAGAAAGATCAATTACCAGCCGTTGCTTTACCTGAAGTCATTTTGGAACAACTATTTGCTAATCTCATAGACAATGCTATTAAGCATACCCAACAAGAAGAAAAACCTTGTATCGAGATTTCTACCACACAGACAGACGATTCGTTGGTAGAAATTGAGGTGAGCGACAATGGGCATGGCATAGATCAAAATATGCTAGCATCTATATTTAGCCAAAATACCAAAGGGCGAGGACTCTCCTTTCTACAGAACACGCTCAATGAATATGGTTTAAGCATTCGCGCCGAAAATAACGAATCTGGTGGAGCTAGTTTTTATTGTACACTTCCGACCGTTAGTCGAATGAGATAAAGCGATCTCTAGATAAATAGCTGGACGAATCCCTCTATTTTGACGACAAACAGCAGCATAGCTTACTTCACTTCACCTGCATGCCTTCTTTTCATGCATTCACCTACATCAATCGGTGGTTGGTCTACACCTTTCCAATTGCGAAGTTTTCTGAATCTACCTTTGTGTTAACAAAAAATTAGATGTCACATCGTTTAGATTCTTTGCCAATTATGTAATGACTTCTACACAAGAGGTTGATTAGCTATGGATTAAAATGATACGTCTACTCATAAGGGTAGCTATCATTCATATGCATACCTAAATGGAGTGGTTGTCTGCCAAGGACGATCACTCTTTTAACTAAAACCAAACGCATACCACACATCCATCAGAAGAATATTTTCAGAATTGATTGCCCATAGAAAGGATAAACAACATCAAATAAGTTTTCATAAAAAAGAAATTATTCTGCCATAATAGGTCTACTAGTATCCCTGACCGACTACTAACTACAAATTTCAATCTATAGCTTCTATCAAAATAGTGCATGAATGAGCTTAATCTTAATCTAGCAAAGGATATCCTTTTTCACTACTTAGTGAATCGTTTAATTTAACTCGTTTAGTTGAAGAGTGGCTATACAAAATTCAGTCACTCTTCTTTTTGTACATAGATATTGAAGGAATTTCTTCTCTTCATTAGGATGAATATGCTATAGCATAGTGGAATAACTTTATTCTATATAAATTATGTATGGAACTGGCATACCCTGCTTGAGATACAAACGAGATTATTTTACTGATTCAACAACAATTTTCTATGCGAAATTTTACGAACTATTTTACGAATTTAAAGAGCTTTCTCTTTAAAAAACTACTTTACGGATCTGTTGCTTTTCTACTACTACTCACGTTGTCTTCTCATGACAAATATGAAAATGATGAAGAGCTGAATTATTCTTTCATTAGCAACACTGTTTTAAACACTAACTTCGCTGCTTCGGATGACTTTAGTAGTGATGACTATGCAGGAGGTATAGGTAGCTGGATGGGAGACTGGACAGAAACAGGTGATGATGATACAGATACAGGTAATGATCCTACGGCGGGTTATACGCAAATCACATCGGGTGCGCTCCAATTTGATGTAGTAAATGGTGGCGATGCAACAATCAGTTTAGATCGTTCTGTAGATGTGTCAAATGCAAATGCTATTACCGTTTCCTTCGATTGGGTAAAAGGTGGAGATAGGCGTTCCGCCAATGAGTTGTCATTAGATGTACAATACTCAACAGACGGTGGTGCTACCTTTATCAGTGGTTTATTTCTAGACAAAGAAATTCTTTATGGTAGAGGAGAAGCGACTTCGTTTAGCATTCCTAATTTGGGAAGTGTTAGCACACTGATTCTACGGTTTGAGTATGACTACGACGATACAAACAATCATCCCGTACTAATTAGAGAAGTAACTTTGAGTGATGTACCAGAGCTAACTGCTTATGCTATTCAGGCTTCTTGCGAGAATAATGTAGCACAAAACGATGCTTACCTACAACTTTCGTCGGCTACCATAGCGGATAGAGTCGGTTTTTCGACAGGAAGTGCTTACACAGGTTCCGCTTACAGTAGTGCAACGGATATTTCTACTGCCACATTCCCTTTTATTCTTACGAGCGGATTGAACAATCCAACAACAAGTCAAGATTACACGATTCGTGTATTTAATGGATCAAACACTTGTTTTACCGATCAAGTGGTTACTTTAGAAAACCAGGATTGTAACTTCGGATGTGAATGTAGTGAGTTTTTGTACATGAATGACAGAGTGGCGAATGAGACGCTTAAGTTCAGAATTAATTCGGATGGTTCATTGAGTATGATTGGTTCGCCTTGGTTAGATAATATTGCACAGCCACACGGTTTAGGTGTTGATTTAGATGGTAATCTTTACATTGCTGAAACACCATTTTCCAGCTATGGAGATCTTTTTAAGATTAAACCAGACGGAAGAGTATTAGATCGAAAGTTTTATCGAACACCTAAGTTTCCTTTCCAGATATTTAGTAATGAGGTAAACAAACTGTTCCTAAATAGAGATCAGTCCCCCGAAGTGATCGCCCTTGATCTATGTAATATTACAGATGGAGATGCAACGACTGATCCTGTTATTGGTGAATCTGATCCTGGTATCAATCCAACAGGGCAAAACATACGTCCTTGGGGAGCATTCGTTAATCCAGTAACAGGTACGTACTGGATTACTGACGCGAATAGTAGATCGAAAGCAGAGGGTGGTTTTCCAATTTATAAAGGCAATACGATGGATGTGATTGGAGCTGGCGGAGCAAATGTATTTTCTCCTTTCCCTGTCCCTGAACACTATCGCGACCGCGATGGCGATGGTGTAGCTGATCAGTTTCGACCTAATGGAATTGCTGAAGATGCAGCAGGAAATATTTACGTTGCTTACGGACAAAATGCGGTATCGCCAGGTAATGAAAGCTATGTGGCTAAATACGACGCAAACGGAAATTTAATCGCGCAATCGGCTATTGATACAGATGACACAGATGGCGGCTGGTTCGATTCTAGAGGGGTGACTGTGAGTGAAAATGGATTTATCTATTTGTCTTCGGAAGATGGATTAGTAGCCAACGGAGAAACGTGTATTACTGTATTTGAAGATGACGGAATGGGTAACCTAGTTGAAATTCCTGCTTTCCGAATTAATGCGCCAGCGGGAGAAGATACAGAAGCTAAGACCATTTATATAGCTAAATCTTGTTGCCCAACTTCTACTAGATCAACATTCTCAGAAGAGATTTGCTACGATGGCAGTGTCGATCAACAGTTCTTTTTGGGACAAATTCTTGCAGAATGTAATGGAGGTTCAATTGGAGAAGGAACATGGGTACAGACGCTGACCAACTCTAACTTTACCTATGATGAATGTGATAATTCTATCAGAGTGAATGGTTCTGGTTGTGTTGAGTTTACCCTTTCCTCGGATGGTACTGGTCCTTTTACGGAGTGTGGAGCGTTTGAAATTACTGTAGAAATATGTGCCAATGAAGCACCTACTGTTAACTCTATTGAACTAGACTGTAACCAACTTCCTGCTATCATCGACCTAGAGGTGACTTCTAATGCTGTCAATACCACGTTGCAATATAGCTGGGAAGGACCTAATGGATTCACTTCGACAGACGAAGATCCTACTCTGCCAGAAGGAATATCAGGAGAAGGAGATTACTCCGTAACGATTACTGATACAGAAGGATGTACCGCTACAGCGATGATTAATGCAGATAGAAATAACTGTCCTGTTCTACCAGTAGAATTGGTTACTTTCAGTGCAATGGCTATGCAGGACTACATCCAGTTGGACTGGAAAACTGCTGCTGAGTTAAATAACGAATACTTTGATATAGAGCGTTCCGAAGACGGAAAAACGTTCAAAGCGATTGGGCAAGTCGAAGGAAATGGAACGACAACAATAGCGATTGACTATCAGTATGACGACATGGAAGTCGAACAAAACGTCAATTACTATTATCGCTTGAAGCAGGTCGATACGGATGGTAGCTTTGCCTATTCTAATGTGGAGACGGCGCGCATTAAATCTGGAAAAGGCGAACTACTAGTCTATCCAAATCCAGTGGGTAACGAAAACGAATTAACCGTAGAGCTATTCGTAAACCAGACCAATACGACTATAGAATTGATCGGTATGCAAGGTCAGTTGATCCGAACATACCAGCTCAATCAAGCAGGTGGTTGGGTCAATACGACCTTGGACATCAGCGAGCTAGAAAACGGGACGTACTTCTTGAAGTCTTCGGACGGACAGGTGAAGCGTTTTGTGAAGTTGAAATAAAGATAACAATAAAAGTAAGCATACATGACAGTGAAGAGGGCTGCCCGATTTTCATCGAGCAGCCTCCTTCTTATTTGGTAAAAGATAATATTGTTCTTGTAACAGCATTAATTCTACTCTTGCTCAGTCCTGATGCAAGTATTTTATAAATCTTATCCAGTTAAAATTATTCATGTTCTTTCATTCGATTGTACCCTATTCACTTAGGTGAATTGTGTAATTTAACTCGTATAGGTGAAGAGTGGCTATGG
>CAYLPW010000258.1:0-6509 GCA_964385665.1 uncultured Saprospiraceae bacterium | reverse complement strand
AAACCATAAGCAGCTGTTGAGCCAATTAAAGGCGCACCTCGTACGTGCATTTCACGTATCGCATCGACGAAATCTTGAAAAGTTGTTAAATCCTCAATGATTAGCTCATGCGGCAACGAACGTTGGTCAATAATTTGAATCGTTGCTTCGTCTTTCTCCCAGATTGTTCGTTGTTGCTGTCCGTTAATTTTCATGAGGCTAATGTAGTAATTGATTCATGAAACAGTATTAATATTCTAACAAAAAAGGCTTGAATAGAAAATGTCTATTCAAGCCTTTTGTAAATCGAGAAATCTTATAGCTATCAAACGAAAAATAAGAAGAGCATTCCTCACTGAAAGAGCTAAAGTCAATCCATTCACAGCGGAGAAGCTAATAACTTGTCTCGAGCATCGGAAGCCAATTCTATTCCTTAAAATAATCCTTCATTTTCTCAAAGAAACCTTTCTCCGACCGACCAGGCTGTGGTTTGAAGTTTGGCATATTGCGTAATTCCTTCAATAAGTTCTTTTCCTTATCATTCAATTTTTTGGGCGTCCAAACATTGACATGAATCAACTGATCGCCTTTGCCATAACTTTGCACAGCAGGCAATCCTTTCCCTTTCAATCGGAATATTTTACCCGATTGTGTGCCAGCAGGTACTTTAATTTTCACACGTCCATCTATCGTCGGTACTTCGACGGATGTGCCTAGAGCGGCATCTGCAAAATTTAAATAGAGATCATGCACCAGATTGACACCATCTCGCTGCAAATGCTCGTGTGTTTTCTCTTCAATATTGATGAGCAGATCACCAGCAGGACCACCACGTAGTCCAGCGTTTCCTTTTCCACGCATACTCAATTGCATCCCTTCTTGTACTCCAGCCGGAATTTCGATCTCAATTGTTTCCTCTCCGTATAGACGACCATCGCCTTTACATTTTGGACAGCTGGCTGTCACGGTTTGTCCAGCTCCGTTACAAGTTGGGCAAGTAGCTGTTGTTTGCATTTGCCCTAGAAAGGTGTTGCGCACTTGCCGCACATAACCAGAACCTCGACAAGTCTGACACGTCTGTACCGAGTTGCTGTCTTTCGCTCCACTACCGTCGCATGTACCACAAGTGGTTTGTTTTTTGACTTTAATTTTTTTCGTGACACCGTTTGCCACTTCTTCTAGAGTTAGAGAGACTTTGATACGCAAGTTGCTACCACGTTGTCCACGAGAACGCGAAGCTCGACCACCAGCTCGACCACCACCGCTACCACCGAAGAAGCCTTCAAATGGACTACCTTCATCAAAGATATTTCCGAAGTTGGAGAAAATATCTTCCATCGTCATGCCACCAGGTCCACCACTAAATCCAGCGTTTGGATCGACACCAGCATGACCATAGCGATCATAACGAGCGCGTTTATCTGCGTCACTTAGTATCTCGTAAGCCTCTGCCGCTTCTTTAAAGTTTTCTTCCGCCTTTTTATCGTCTGGATTTTTATCGGGGTGATACTTGATTGCCAGCTTTCGATACGCCTTTTTCAGTTCTTTCTCATCCGCTTGCTTGGATACCCCTAGTACCTCGTAATAATCTCGTTTCGCCATATTCATGTCAGGCTCTCCCGTTTTTTATTTATTAGTAAAGACATCGTCTACGCTCAATAATAGCTTCTCTCTAATGGATCTTTAACTAGAAGCTACCGCATGTCACATATCCTATTTACCGACCACCACTTTGGCGTGTCGAATAATCTTGTCGTTCAAATAGTAGCCAGTTTCTATCGTATCCACCACTTTTCCTTTCATCGCTTCATCAGTCACTGGTAGTTCTGTTACCGCTTCATGCAGTTCTGGATCAAAGTCTTCCCCAGTCGAAATCATAGCTTTCAGACCCTTCTGCTCCAACACACCTAACATCTTATTCAAAACAATCTTAATACCTTCGGGTATACCCCCTTCCATGTTTTGATCGGCTCTGCCAAAATCGTCTAAAACTGGCAGTAAAGCTGTCAAGGTGTCACGAGAAGCCGTTTTTAAATAATCCGACTTTTCTTTTATGCTACGTTTACGGAAGTTATCAAACTCCGCATGCAACCTCAAATACTTATCTTTCAACTCTTCTACTTGCGTCAAAAGTGCTTCATTCGCTGCCCCCAATCGCTCCTCTGTACTTAGCTCTTCTATCGGCTGCTCATTCACTTCCTGCTCTTGCTCTGCGGTCTCCATGTGTTCCTTCTGTGCCATTCGCTTTAATTTTTCGAATAAATGGTTCAAATTGTACGTGTTAATTTATTCAGATACTACATGTATCAATTAGTTTGCCAAAGGTAGTAAAACGTCATTTTGGCAGCTACTGGCAAGTAATGTTTTTACTACTTAAATACTCTACGCTAACATAACAAAAACGAAAAAAGGGAAACACTCCAATGAGTATTTCCCTTTCTCTAGCAAAAAATAAGCTATAAAACGGTGGAAGTCAACTACTGTAGTTTAAACTTCACTGGTAGCGTAAACCGAACACGTACAGGACGTCCTCTTTGCTTACCCGGAATCCATTGAATTCCTTCTTCGTTCATCATATTGACTACGCGAAGCGACTCTGCTCCACAGCCTGCGCCTATATCACGCACAAGTGCAGCATCGGTGACACTTCCGTCGGTCTCTACCGTAAACTGAATAACACACATTCCTTCTACCCCGTTTTCCCGAGCAATAGCTGGGTACTTCAAGTTTTTATAAAGGAATTTGGTCAATTCACCTTCGGCACATTTTTTAATTTCTTCTTTGCTACCTTTTCCTTCACAACCTGGGAAGCGAGGCATATCTTCCACAACGCGGAAAATCTCTTCTTCTTTTGGTGGCGGCGGTGGTGGCGGCGGCGGCGGTGGTGGAGCTGCTTTTGGAGCTGGAGCTGGTGGAGCTTCCACTTCCATTTCTTCTTCGACCGTTTGATCGACGAAAGAAATCTCTTCCTCCTCTTCAATTTCTTCTTCTGGCACTTCCTCGATCACCGGTGGCGGTGGTGGAGGTGGCGGTGGTGGTGGTTCAGCTGTACGTGGTGGTTCTTGGATCAATTCTTCATCAAATTCCAAAGCATCATCTGGAATGAAAATTTGTTCCTCGAACTGCGTCCAGTTGAAAGCCATCACAATCAATCCCAAAGACAAGGCAAGGGCAAGCATGAAAAAAGTATTGCTCCAACGAAATGCGTTGACTTCAGGATACTTATTTCTGCTAGCTAGACCTGACTCGGAATCGTATTTTTCAGATAGACCGTCTTTACCACGATTGGAGAGCACGCTTCTCATGACGAAGATGATTCCTATTACTAGAACCAACACGCCGATAAACGTTGCTAACAAAGCTCCACTCGTTACGGTTAAATCACTACCCATACGATTGACTTTTTTTGTCAGTTAGAAAATAAATTATTAATAAGCTTATAGTTGCGCCAACAATATTGGCAAAAATATCAAAGATTTCAAAATATCGATTTGGAAAAAAGCGGTATTGCACGACTTCCATCAAAATACCGTAAGCTACAGCGACCAACCACGACCATATTATCGCTTTTCGTCGATTAGCTACTATTTTCCACACCCAATATAACAATAAACCGAAGATCGCATAAACACCTGCGTGTACCACCTTGTCCCAAGCGACTACATCACTTAAGGTATTTGGTAGATTGACACCCACACCAATAGTAGAAGCAGCGAGTATGAACAATGCCCATAAAACACTAACTACCATGGGAAACGATCGGTTCGTTGAATTCTTCAAAGAGCTTTCTGTTACGATAGATGCAGATGAATTTTGTTTTGGTGGTTGGGTGTAGAAAAAAATCTAAAAAAACTTAAATTTCGTCTTTTACTTGACGGGTTTGTACCTACAAAAAGTGAGGACGACAGAGAATTGATTGATAAACGGTATAAACATAGGAACAAGCAGTGCTTAGCCACTTCAAAATTCGATATTCCCTGTTCGACGTTCGATATTCAACCATCAAATTTAGACATTAATTTCTTCCTTATAAGCAGCGGCATCCATCAACTCATCCAGCTGCTCTGGCGCTGTCAATTTGATTTTGACAATCCAACCTTCCCCATACGGGTCTTCATTAATCAGCTCTGGTTTCTCCTCCAATGCTTCATTAAACTCCAGTACTTCACCAGAAGCTGGCATGAACAGATCAGAAGTGGTCTTCACTGCTTCTACCGCTCCGAATTCAGCCCCTTCATCTATTGTCTCACCTATCGTGTCAATATCGACATAGACTAAGTCGCCCAACTCGCTTTGCGCAAAATCCGTAATGCCTACATAAGCAATTCCATCCTCGGCAAGGCGCACCCATTCGTGGTCTTTTGTATATTTCAGTGTATCAGGAAAATTCATAGCTATTCGCTCCAGTTTAGTAATCAAAAAATGCTGGCTTTTCGATGCCCCAAAGAAAGCAATTTACAACTAATTGAACAAGCAGTCACGGCATAAGTCCAAAATATAAAAGGAAGTGAATGCTTTTTCTATCTTTGTTCAATGTGTCAAACAGGCATGTACCATTTAAACACAATTACTTATATGTTGCTATCAATGACGGGCTATGGCAAAGCGTCCAACGTCTATAAAGGAAAGAAAATCAATGTAGAAATGCGTACCTTGAATGGGCGCAATACCGATGTCCGTTTCAAGATGCCTCAAAACTATCGAGAGAAAGAACATTTGTTGCGACGCATCGTGCTGGACAAAGCGCGTAGAGGGAAGATAGAGGCGGGTGTAGAGGTAATTACGGATGGCGGTAATGATGCTTATGGATTGAATCAGGCGTTGTTTACGAAGTATTACGAAGAGTTGACTTCCCTGAGCCAATCGCTAAATCTGCCTCAAGGCGATATGATGACGGCTATATTGCGTATTCCGAATGTCGTGATGGCGGAAGAAGGGACTTTAAGTGAAGAAGAGTGGAGAGTTGTCGAGAGCACATTCAATGAAGCATTGACGCACTTGGAGCAGTTTAGAGAAGCCGAAGGGGAAGCATTAGCGAAGGACTTAATCCAACGCGTAGAAATTATTCAACGTACGCTTGAGCAAATAGCTCCGCATGAAGCCGACCGTATCGTACAAGTGCGCGAACGACTACAAAGCCGAGTCGACGAATACCTGAATAAGGAGGAGATGGATGAAAATCGCTTTGAGCAAGAGATTTTATTTTATCTCGAAAAAATGGACATTAACGAAGAGAAAGTCCGTCTCGCACAGCATTGCAAGTATTTTTTAGAAGTACTTCGTAAAAAAGATACGGTTGTGAAAGGGAAGAAATTGGGCTTCATCAGTCAGGAAATAGGACGTGAAATCAATACGATGGGCGCAAAAGCCAATTCGCATGGGATTCAGCGGTTGGTGGTGGAGATGAAGGATGAATTGGAGAAGATTAAGGAGCAGGTGCTGAATGTGGTGTAAGGAGCTATTAGCCTTTAGCTGTTAGCGATGTTGCGTTTGATATTGAATTGAATTGAATAGATATAGATGATATTTACCTTTTGACTAAGAGTTTGTGAGTAGTATGACTCTGAATTGCGATATCATGTTGCTTTCAAAAATACAATAAATAGCGAAAACTGCTATAGCTGAATTTAGCAGCTAGTCACTGAATAGCTAAAAGCTAAAGGCTAATAGCCAAAAGCTAACAAAAGCTAACAAAAACCAACTAAACATGAAACAATTGACGAAAGCCGTCTGCTATGCAGCGATACTGCTGTTGTTGTTTGCTGCTTGTGGGGAAGAAGAACAGGAACAACGATTAGCACTGACTGCCGATGAACGCATTGTAATGATCGGTGGGAACTTGTGTTCGCGCATGATTAATTATGGTCATTTCGAGACAGAATTGTATCTGCGCTATCCGGACAGCAATCTATACATTCGCAATATGTGCGACGGGGGAGATACGCCAGGTTTTCGCGCACATTCTGGACGGGAAAAGCCGTGGGCGTTTGAAGGAGCAGAAGCATTTCATCCAACGTTAGCGAGACATTCCGACAGTCAAGGGCATTTGGAAACGCCAGATGAGTGGTTGACGAATCATGAAGCGAGCCTTATCCTAGGCTTTTTTGGCTACAGCGAATCTTTTGCTGGTGAAGCGGGTATCGAAAATTTTAAAGAGGAATTGCGAGCATTTATTGCGCATACGCGTAGTCAAAAGTATAGCAAGGACTCTACTCAACTCGCGCTTATTTCACCGATCGCTTTCGAAAATTTATCGGAGCGGTATGACCTACCGAATGGCATTACACGCAACGCCAATTTAGCCCTCTACACGGAAGCAATACGCGAAGTAGCTACTGAAGAAAACATCTATTTTGTCGACCTATTCACGCCCACCAAAGAATGGTTTGAGACGATAGATCATTACTTGACCATAGATGGATTTCAGTTGACGAATGAAGGCTACGACAAGTTAAGCAAGTTATTAGCAGATAAATTATTTAGAATACCAAAAAACATAGATCGAAGTCACGGAGCACTAGTCCAGGAAG
>CAYLPW010000257.1:0-6516 GCA_964385665.1 uncultured Saprospiraceae bacterium | reverse complement strand
ATCTAGTCAGTGCGTACAATAAAAGTTTGCGTGTCATGGACATTCTGACGGAACAGTACAAAAATGGCGCGACTGGTAACGAAATGCTTGCCAATACACTACGCATCGGCAAGAGTGAAGGTTTGCGTCCCATGATTTATACGCACCCAATCGGCTATCACGGACACGGTGCTGGACCGACTATCGGACTATGGGATCAGCAGGGTGGCGTGCCTGTAAAAGGCGACTATCCGCTTTATCCTAATACAGCGTATTCTATTGAGCTAAATAATACTGTTTACTTGAAAGAGTGGGGTAAAGATGTCCGGTTGATGTTTGAAGAAGATGGCTTTTGGGATGGTGAAACGTTTCGGTATATCGATGGACGGCAGGTGGAGTTGTTTTTGGTGCCGCGCTTGCAGACGAATGTGGATTGATAACTTGATGTAGTCTGGAAAATTGTCTAATTTGCCGCCGATTCGGAATGTAGCGCAGTCCGGTAGCGCACACGCCTGGGGGGCGTGGGGTCGCAGGTTCAAATCCTGTCATTCCGACTATTCTATGTTGATGAATTAGTCCTGTCGAGAAGGACTAATTCAACTCCTCATCCTCCCTCAGGTCTTCCGACAGCCGTTTACTCGCTTTTGCTCCCAGTGCGCGAATGCGCTCTGATCGACCAATCAAGGTATCCCCATACTTCGGAGAGTCTTTCAGTTTGTTGAAGGCACTTTGATAGGCTTGATTAGCGTCCTCCAGACGTTGACCGATCAGCTTTAAATCGTCGACAAAACCCACAAATTTATCGTAAAGCAAACCGCTTTGTTTTGCAATCTCTAAGACATTTTTCTTCTGGCGTTCTTGTTTCCAAATGTGCGAGACAGTACGCATAGTCGCTAATAAAGTCGAAGCCGTAACAATCACAATATTCTGTTCTAGAGCATCTAGAAAGAGGCGTGGTTGTGATTGATTGGCAACGGTGAACGCAGGTTCGATAGGCACAAAGAGTAGCAAGTAGTCAGGCGCGTTCATCTGGTAGAGTTGCTGATAATTTTTGCTACTCAAATCTTTGATATGTCGCTTCAAACTATCAACATGTTGGTGTAAATGAGCAGCGCGTTCGTCTTCATCTTCGCAGTTGAAGTAGCGTTCATAGGCTGCTAACGACACTTTACTATCCAATATTAAATGCTTCCCTTCAGGTAGTCGAATCACGAAGTCAGGTCGCTTTTGTCGCCCTTCGATGTCTTTAAAACTGGGTTGCGCTAGATAATGTATGTCCTTTTGCAAGCCCGATTTTTCTAACAATAGTTCCAACTGGTATTCCCCCCAATCACCTTGTGTTTTGTTGTCGCCTTTGAGTGCGCTGACTAGATTGTTGGCATCCGTACTCAACTGCGCATTCAAGGTTTGGAGCTGCTCTATTTCTTGCTTCAATGCCGAACGCTGTTTAGTATCTTCAACTTGCTGTTGCTGTATTTGTACATTAAACTCTTGCAGCTTAGTTTGTAATGGATGCAATAGTTGTTCTATTTGCTGCCTATTTTGTAGGCTGAATCGTTCGCTTTTCTCTTCCAACAAACGGTTGGCAATTTGCTCAAATTGTAGTTTGGCTTCCTCTTGGAGTCGTTGCGTCTCGGCTTGTTGCGAGGTGAGTTTTTCTTGTAAGAATTGGACTTCTTTTTGCGTGCCGGATTGTTCAGCACTGATTCGTCGGAGTTCTTGTTCGCTGAACGTTAAATCTTGCTTGAGTTCTTCCCTTTGCTGTTCGAGTTGTTCGTGGACTTCTTTGCGGACAAATTGAGTGGTATCCACAGCTGTCTTTCTAAAACGAGCGAGTAGGTAGCCGATGCCTGCACCTAGAGTAAAAATGAGCAGTAGGAGTATCCAAATGGTCGGTTCTTGCATTGATAAGAATAAGGTGTTCTAAAAATTAGCTGTACTGACAAGTCAACTTATGGTATGCTTCGCTTTGCTAAAATTGCGTGTAGCAGCGAGCGTGGCTGACTTTGGTAAAGCTTTATACAGGTGACAAGTTTAAATGTCAGTACCGTATAGCAACTAGCTCGTTGTTCGATAGAAGTTTGCTTCTTCAAAGATTCAATGTCTTCCTCCCTCCAGACAGCTACTTCTAATAGTTTCTTTTGAAAACTGGATTTATTTTTACTTCACAAACATTGCCTTCATTGATGAGAAAATCAATCACTTCTTCCTGCCCAAAAGTATCGAGTGAGTCGTATTTTATTTGCGATGCACTCGTAGCGATTCTGATTTGTACATAGATTCAATTGGTGTGGCGCATCAGTTAAAGAAGGAAAAAGATTGGGTCGAAATATACATTTATCAGAGCGAACCTGCCAAACTAGTTGTCTCTGTTTTGTATAATTCAGCATCAATTATGCTGATGCTCGTCGCTAGGTATCAAAGGTACAGATTAAGTCCATGAACCAGTCGAATACTTAGGCTGAGTTCAATAATAAATCCACATGCTTGAGTGTCCGATTTTGGCTAAAATCATCTATCTATATTGCCTATCTGTTTCCAGTCAAAACCGAACCTCAAGAGCTTTCGCGGTAAATTTAATGATTTCCACGTTCCTTCATCAAGCAGGTTGGAAAAGAAGCAGAAAATATAACTTCTGGCAGGTGAACGAAGAGACCTGTATGATTGTCTGCACTAGAGGAGTGCTTAATGCCAACTATTTATTTATTTCCTGTTACTTTGTTGTATGAATATGAAAAAGGATAATTCTCTTTTAACAGACAACGATCCGACTGCCGAGAGTAGAAAACAAGATCACATCGAACTAGCCTTTCGGTCACAAGCCATGTCGACTGATCTAGACACTCGCTTTCAGTACGAACCGATATTAGCAGCACATCCAGAGTCTGGTAGTGTTCCAAACATCCATTTCGCAGGACAAGAAATGCGCGTTCCAGTATGGGTATCAAGCATGACTGGCGGTACAGAAAAAGCGAAAATCATTAATGAAAATTTGGCGCGTGCTTGTGGTCAGTTTGGGATGGGTATGGGATTGGGTTCATGTCGTTCGTTGCTGTATAGCCAAGAGCGACTGTCGGACTTTGATGTCCGTGATCTGATGGGCGAAGAAGTGCCACTTTACGCAAATTTGGGTATCGCACAAGTAGAAGAGTTGATTGACGACGAGGAGTTGTATAGAATCAAAGATTTGGTCGACTTGCTTCGCGCCGATGGGCTGATTATTCATGTCAATCCATTTCAAGAATGGCTACAGCCAGAAGGCGATATCATCAAGCGTCCTCCATTACAAACCATTCAACAGGTACTAGATGTTTTTGAGGGTAATGTGATCGTAAAAGAAGTGGGGCAGGGCATGGGACGTGAAAGTTTGAAGGCACTGTTGCAGTTGCCACTGGCAGCCGTAGATTTTGCAGCGAGTGGTGGCACTAACTTTTCTAAGTTAGAGCTACTAAGAAGTACCGAAGAACAGCGTGTATTGTTTGAACAACTTATCAATATTGGGCATAGTGCGGAGGAGATGGTGAACTGGTGCAATGAACTAGTAGAAGAACTAGGGGATGTAGTACAATGTCGGCAACTCATTATTTCAGGCGGTGTTCGTAACTTCTTGGATGGTCACTATTTGATGAAGAAGTCGAAACTCCCTTCCGTTTATGGACAAGCTTCCACTTTTTTGCGTTACGCACAAGGTGATTATTCGGTACTAGAGCAGTACATAGGCGATCAAATTAAAGGATTGGAATTGGCGAATGCTTTTCTACATGTTCGATAGGACAGTCTGGATTCAATAATAAACCCGCCTACCTATTACAGTTAGGTAAACCTGACCGTCGGGCAGGTCTACATGCTTAAGTATCCGATTTTGGCTGAAATCATCTACTTATTTTGTATCTGTGCTTTCAGTCAAAACCGAACTCCAAAAGCTTTTAGGGTAAATTTGACTATTTCACATTAACTATGCTGCTATCACATTATCACCAATTTATATTCATTCACAACTACAAAGTAGCAGGCACGAGCGTTCGTACGGCTCTAGCACCTTACCAGTATTCGTTGCGTGAGCGTTTGATGCGAAAAGTAGGAATAGCTGGTGCTACAAAACTCTCTTATCAAGATCACCTAAAAGCACGTGATATACAGCAACTTGTCCCAGCTCGACAATTTGAGCAATACTTCAAGTTTGGCTTCGTCCGCAATCCGTGGGACTGGCAGGTGTCATTATATCGTTATACTTTAAAACACAAGGCACACAAACAGCATGAACTAGTCTCTGGTATGAAGGACTTTGAGGAATATCTACATTGGCGAGTTCAGCATGATGCACAACTACAAAAGGATTTTTTTTATGATGAAAGTGGTGATAAGTTGGTGAACTTCGTAGGTCGATTTGAATCTTTAACCACTGACTTTGAATATATTTGTCAACAAATTGGCATCAACACACAGCTACCGCATCAAAATAAAAGTCGGATTGATAATGATTTTTTAAAATATTACACGAAAGAAACTATCGCTTTAGTCGCGCAACATTATCGAGAAGATATCGAAACGTTTGAGTATGCTTTGCCATCGCTTTTTTAGACCAAAAACATGAAAGTTCTTTTCATTTCCAATCATTTACCTCCTGTTGTCGACGGTGTCGGTGACTATACTTTTTTTCTTGCCGAACAGTTTTTGGAACACGGGCATGAAGTCATTTTGGTTTGTCGTGTGCAAGGAGAAATAGAAGCTGGCATATTAGAAGAAATGACGGTCTACCCAATCGTAAAAGAATGGGATCGGGAAAATATACAGTTGGTGCTTGAATTGGTCGATAAAGAGCAACCCGAGGCGGTTTCCTTACAATATGTGCCTTATGGATTCCACCCAAAAGGACAGCCTTGGGTTATCGCCTACTTAGCACAGCAGCTTCAGCAGCGCAACATTTTTCTGAGCACCACTTTTCACGAAGTTGCTATTCGATATACACCTAAATATGTAGTACGCGCTCTTCTACAGCGACTAGTTGCTCGTGCTATCGCTAGACATAGTAATAAGGTCATCACGAGTATTGACTTCTATGTCGATTATCTAAAAGAATGGGTGGATGAGGCAGAATTAATTCAAATCGGCTCAAACATTCCTGCCGTCTATATTCCTGACGAACAGCTCAAAGCGTTGCAACAAGAGATTGCGCCAGATGGGGAGTTCATTATCGCTACTTTTGGTAAACGCGATCATGTAGCTCTACTGCGCTGGTTTGAAAAATTAGTCCAACTACGCCCGAATACCAAGCTGCTCATCTGTGGCAAGACACCTGATATTTCCATAAAAGAACAGCTACAAAAGCACATTCATGTTACAGGCTTTCTATCACGCGAAGAGCTGTTTAAGTATTTGAAATGCAGTGATATGTTCGTCCAAATCAGTATGGGGAAAGGAGGGGTGTGCAGCAAAAGTGGTTCGTTGGCAGCGGCGTTTGCAGCTGGACTGCCGATATTGGGCAACAAAGGGGACATGACCAATCAATCGCTACTGGAATCTGGTGCCATTATTTTTATTCCTAAACAAGGCAAAACAGACTGGGATGCGATCTTAAATGTAATGGATAATCCAGTGCAGTTGGAAGAGCAAGCAGAGCGGGTTCAGTTGTATCATGAACGCTTTTTAGATTGGCGAACGATTTATGAAGCGTATATGGAAAGTTGGGCGGAGCTTTAATTGTTGTCCCGCAATTTTCTTAACAATCTATTTACTCACCAAAGTAGTATCGGTCGCAAAAGTAGGCACGACATAGCCACCAGTATCCACCTCTATAGGAGCTAATAATGTTACCAACTGTCGCCGCTCTTCAGCAGAAGTCGCTGTTTGATAAATGAAAAGTCGCTTTAAGCGTTTGGCGTTTTGCAAGTTTTCGATTCCTAACTTAGTGATCTCTGTACCCACTACATTCAAGTACGTTAAGTATTCCAATCCACTGAGTGCAGCTATTCCTTTATCGGTTACTGCCGTTCGATCCAAGTAAAGCGTCTGCAAATGAGGGAGTTGCGCGACGATTTTTAGTCCTTCATCATCCACATTAGCATCACTCAAGCGCAACCAAACGATCTGTTCGCGCATGGGTTCGAGTAATGACAAGGTTGTATTGGCATCGGCTACATTGACGAAATTGATGTGCAGTAAAGGACTGTTTTGTCCCGCAGGCAAGACCACAGCGCGAGTAGCTTGCAAGGCTTCTAACGCTTCCATCGGAGCAGGTTCGACCTCAAATTGCACGGTTTTTTCCTCCGCTTCTACTGCTGACGATTCCAACTGCGTCAGTATAGCACGTACCTCATCGGACTGTTCTACTTCCGCTACTTTTTGGTCGTAACTGGCTCCCTGCTCAATCCACCAACTCAATAAATCAATCTGCTCTTCGGTCAAGGCATCTTTCTTCTTCGGTGGCATGTGTTTGTCGTCATTCATCGGTAGCAGTAGTCGCCTGATAAGCTCACTATCTTTGGGTTCATGTGCTGCAATAATTGCTTCTCCGCTTTTCCCCCCTTGCGCAATAAA
>CAYLPW010000256.1:0-6555 GCA_964385665.1 uncultured Saprospiraceae bacterium | reverse complement strand
ATTCAATTGTTCGTCTGTTCGATATTTATAAGTTCGATATTCAAATAAGAAAGAATAACGAATATCGAACAAGGAATGATGAATGATGAACAGAGAACGGAACAAGCACCGCTTAGCCACTTCGACATTTAATATTCAATTGTTCGTCTGTTCGATATTCAAATAAGCTGAATAACGAATAACGAACAAGGAATAACGAACAAGGAACATTTAAAACACAGTCCACCATTTTGCAGCAACTACACCATCCACACCCTTTTACCACCGAATCTGGCTACACCTTTCCAGAAATAGACATCGCCTACAGCACCTACGGCGAACTCAACGAGCAACGTAATAACGTCATTTGGGTCTGCCACGCGCTCACCGCCAATGCCGACGCTGCCGACTGGTGGGATGGACTAATTGGAGTGGGAAAGCTGTTCGATCCAACGCGCTACTACATTGTTTGCGCCAATATGTTGGGATCTTGCTACGGTACCACTTCGCCGATTAGTATTCATCCAGAAACAGGCAAAAAATACGGAAAAGACTTTCCAGTCGTCACAGTGCGCGATATGGTGCGCGTGCATCAAATTTTACGAGAAGCGTTAGGAATCAAAGAGATTAACTTACTGGGAGGTGGTTCAATGGGCGGACAACAGGCATTGGAATGGGCAATTATCGAACCAGATTTATTCAAGCGAGTTGCCGTCATCGCTGCTAACGCCAAACACTCCGCTTGGGGTATCGCTTTCAACGAATCGCAACGAATGGCACTCGAAGCAGATGCGACACTTTACACCGACGAACCCAATGCTGGGCAAAAAGGACTAGAAGCGGCACGCGCCATGGCAATGTTGTCCTACCGCCATTACCAAACCTACGAAAGCACACAAACCGACAACGACGGACGCTTCGACGACTTTCGCGCCAGTTCTTACCAACGCTATCAGGGCTATAAATTGTGGAAGCGATTCGATCCCATCAGCTATTGGATTTTAGGAAAAGCGATGGACAGTCATGATGTCGGAAGAGATCGAGGTGGCGTTGTGGAAGCTTTGAAACTGGTGAAAGCACCGACTGCTGTCATTGGTATTCAGTCGGATATTCTATTCCCCATCGAAGAACAAAAACTCATTGCCCAACACATTCCCGAAGCTCAAATCGAAATCATCCACAGCCGATATGGACACGATGGTTTTTTGATTGAGTACGATCAGTTGACCAAAGTATTGGATCATTTATTGGATATTGGAGTGGGAGAGGAGCCAGTGTTGAGTCAGTTGTCGCCTGAAGTACCTGGGACGGAGTTATTTTGAAAACAACAATAATATTTATATTTTTTGTAAAATTATTTGCGTATTTTGTATTCAAATACAATAGACTGTGCACTTAATTCACGTACAAACAGGAGATCAAATAGATGCTTACATAGATAAGCTTACATCTGAACAGATTCAAAAACTCAAGGGAAGTTCAAATTTTCAATTCGATTGGTCATTGGAAAAAGCGAACGAAGTCTACTTTCTACAAAAGGTAGACGATGATGAGTTATTAGGATTGATTTCTATCACAGATGTTGCTAAAGAGTTACGAGTTCATATCAATCTCTTAGAATCTAATCTTAAAAATCAAGGAAAGAAAAAGCTGATTGATGGAATACCTGGTTGTTTGATCGGTTTTGTTTGTCAAATGTCCTTTAAGAAAGGCTATGATGGGTTTGTTTCTTTAGTACCAAAGACAAAACTAATTAACTACTACAATGAAAAGTTTGGTTTTGTAAACATGGGTACGAACATGGTTGTATTCTTAGATATTGCTCAATCTATTATTGATAAATATTTAAATGAGGGAGATGAAAAGATTTGAAAAAGCATATAACAAGTTGCGAGAAACACTCACAGATGAAGAAATCGCTGACGCTATGTTATTACCTGCTGACTTAACAGAAGAAGAGGCAGAGCGTGTGAATAAGGAAATACGTGACTTTCGATTTAAGTTGTTAGCTAGTATGACAGAAGAGCAGCGAATCTACGCTGATTTATTACGCTTCCGCTATCAAACAGAGACTTATTTAAAACAAAAGAGCTATCAACCTGCTATGAAATTCGGTAGTAGATTAGACGAGTACACACGGATATTGAATCGAACGAAGAAAGAAATAGCAGCGGATTTAGGTATTCATTACACCAAGTTTAGTCGAATTATCAATAGCCGAGAAACGCCTAACCTTGCCCTAATGTATCGACTCGAAATTCACTCTGGCAATTTAATTCCAGCTCTATTTTGGTGGAAATTATTGATGAAAGAAAAAGCATTTGAGATTGTAAATGATACAGAAACTAAAAAAATAGAAAGTGCTAAGGTGAAGAATGCTTTATCATATAGTGTAGAATAATTTTTAAAAATCATAGTTCTTATTCACCCGTCCCCACATCAAACAACAAACAAGCATGGCAAAAAAAGAAGAAACAGCCTCCTTCGTATTACGCTTCAATCAAAAGATATTCGAGAACGAACAAGGTGAGCCACAAGTACAGTGGCGCGGCAATATTCGGCACGTGCAAAGTGGCGACGAAAAACGATTTTCGGAATACGATGCCATCGTACAATTTATGCAAGGTAAGTTGGCAGATCTGACATTGGCAGCGACGAAAGATCAACCACTTGAAGAGCAGAAAGGGATATTGAGCAAGAGTTTTGATTTGTGGAAGCGCGTAGCAGCAGACACCCCAAAGTTAGTCTTCGATACTATTAAAGACCCAAAAAAGGGAATCACACAGATTCAAAGTCAGATTAGTCAAGTTGGCGACGCGATCAATGAAAAGTTTGAGAGTACAATGGGTCAATTGCCAGATGTGGATAGCTTTCGAGTGGCGAATAAAGAAGACGTTAGCGAGCTATCACAACAAATTCAAGCCTTGACGAAAGCAGTGGCGCGACTAGAAAGTAAAGTGAATGATTTAGTGGACAACAACGCCCAATAATCATTCCATGATGAAAGACCTACCACAACAACTAGCAGCACTGGACAGAAAACGCGAGGAAACGGCTATTCAAATTTTTACCTTAGGTACATTTCGAGTATGCCGAGAAAAGGAGTGGCTTGTCGATAAAGATTTTGGTCGAGATAGAAGCATTCAACTGTTCCAATATTTGGTGACGGCTCGTCAGCGTCGCGCCTTGCACAAAGAACAAATCATTGACCGACTTTGGGAGGACATCGACCCAGATTCGGCTGATCAGACCTTCAAAGTCGCCCTTCACGGTATCAACAAAGCTCTAGAACCTGATCGACCACGCCGAACAGAGCCGAAATACATTTTACGCCAAGGTATTACGTACCAACTGAACACAGAAGAAGTTTGGATAGATGCCGCTGCTTTAGAAAACTATATTGCCCTTGCTAACCAACTCATTCAAGAAGATCAACCGCTTGCCATTCAAGCCTATCGTACGGCAATAGAATTGCATCATGGCATCTATTTACCAGAACGCTTATACGAAGACTGGACAAGTGCAGAACGCGAACGTTTGCAAGTCCTTATTTTAGGAGCGATTATCACTTTGGCGGAATTGTTGTTACCTACCATACCGATGGAAAGCGTTCGATTGGCGCAGCAAGCGTTGTTGATCGATCCAGCTTGGGAAGATGCGTACCGGATTGAAATGCAAGCGTATTTGGCAAAAGGAAATCGACCACAAGCTATCAAGACCTATCGACAGTGTGAGGAAGTGTTGATGGAAGAATTTGGGGTGCGTCCACTACCTGAAACGCGGAAGTTGTTGAAGGAGATTGAGCGCATTTAAAAGTAGGGGGAACTATTGGTTTTTGAGTATATCTACTTTGATGAGGTATTGAATAATCTTTGTTTGCAGAAGTTTTTATGCCTATCAATTTTTGTAAAAAAAAGACTAATTAAATCGTTAATAAATAAGCCCTCCTCTATCGCATTCATCCTCCTTTATAGGACTACAAAATTAGCACAGACACAGTTAAGTTACAGTACTGTCTCCGTGCTAAAATAGTACGCTCAATCCACCAGCCCCTGATACAACAACTGCAAAAACTGCCGACGATAGTCATCCGTATACGGCCAAAATTGCATGAAGAGCAACGCGACCATTTCTTCCTCAGGATCGACGATAAAGTACGTATTAAAAGCCCCATTCCAATAAAAGGCATCTTCCGAACCTAAAATCTTCGCATCTGCCAGATCGGTGCGCACACCAAAGCCTAAGCCAAAGCCTAAACCAGGTTCGTAAATGTCGCCGACATGATTAGCCGTCATCAACTCCCACGTTTTGCGACCTAACAAATGCTTGTCATTGTATTTGCCTTTATTCAAAAGCATGGTGGCAAATTTGGCGTAGTCCATAGGCGTTGAAAATAAGCCATGCGTGCCTCCAAAAATCGTATTGCCAGAAGTCGGTGTTTGTCGACCTTCCAGATATACGACTTTCCCATTGTCCAATAGCGCGTGTAAGCCTGTGGCACGTTTCGCCTGCGCTTCGGTGAGGTTGTAGCCAGTATCTTTCATCCCCAATGGCTCAAAAATGCGCTCTTGCAAAAACTGATCGACTGTCTGTCCTGAAAATTGCTCAATCAAAGCTGCTAAAACATCAGGCGACGCGCTATAATGCCATTCTGTGCCAGGCTCACTAATCAGCGGCAAATCCACTAGAGCAGCTACGCGATCTTGAATCGTTTCGTGTGGCGCCACATCATCTTGATTTTGAGCATCACCATAAAGTGCCACTCGATATTTTTGCTCTAAATCACTACTACCCAAACCATGTAAAAAACCAGCGGTATGTGTGAATAAATGTTCAATTGTTATCTCTTTTTCAGCAGGTGTCGTTGTCATTTCGTCGCCTTCGTAAACTGCCAATTGTCTATCCTTGAATTCTGGCAGATACTGCGAAACGGGATCAAATAGCTCAAAATGTCCTTCTTCGTACAACATCATCATGGCGACGCTGATAATCGGTTTGGTCATCGACTGAATGTAAAAGATTTCGTTCGCTTGAATGGGTGCTTTTGTTCCGCTGTTGGTGTAGCCATAGGTCGCTTGATGCGCTAACATTCCTTTTCGATAAATCATACAGACTGCGCCGGGAATTTCTCCTTTTTCCGCAGATGTTTCAAAAAAATTGTCGAGCCGTTCTAAACGGGCTTTGGAGAAGCCAGCTTTTTCGGGTTGGGGCGTAGTTGGTAATTGAGCGAGTAAAAAGTGGGGGAGGAGAAAGAGTAAAAAGAAGACGTTTTTCATGTTTTGTTTTTGATGACTGTGAATGCTGAATTTGAAGTTACATGTTGGTCTACACGGGTGGCAAATTACAAATGAAGTACGATATAGATCGGCTACCTCTAGTTTTATTCAGGAACAGCAATAGAGAGCAAAAGATAGTTAATTTTAATAGGAAGCAAAGTAAGACTTAGTCAGAAAGTCTAGACACGAAACGATCTCATCGCGAAAGCTTTCGGGATCAAAACGCATACCGCGCCGTCGGCACCACCGTCTGATCCACAAATTCCTTCTTCTGATACTTAAAATAAGCCGCCATACCAATCATCGCTGCATTGTCGGTACAATATTGAAACTGAGGAATGTAGGTGTTCCAGCCTTTGTCCTGTCCAGTCGTTTGCAAGGCTTCACGTAAAGCAGAATTAGCAGACACACCACCTGCGATAGCGATTTCAGTAATACCAGTTTCCTCCGCTGCTTTCACCAATTTATTCATCAAAATAGAAACGATCCGCGATTGGACAGAAGCGCAGATGTCGTTTAGATTGTCTTTGACGAAGGAGGGATTGTCTTTTATATTTCGCTTCAAAAAATAAAGAATAGCCGTTTTTAGACCACTGAAACTAAAGTTCAACTCCTCAATTCTTGGCTCAGGAAATTCAAAAACAGGCTGCCCTTCTCGCGCTTTTCGATCAATGACAGGGCCAGCAGGATAGCCTAAGCCCAATAGCTTGCCAGTCTTATCAAAAGCTTCACCAGCCGCATCGTCCAAAGTTGTTCCAATGACTTCCATATCCAAATGGTCGCGCACCAAAACGATTTGCGTGTGTCCACCAGAAACGGTCAAACACAAAAACGGAAAACTTGGTCGTGGCGCATCAATAAAGTGTGCCAAGACGTGTGCTTGCATGTGATTCACTTCGATCATCGGAATGTTTAAGGCTAATGCTAACGACTTCGCAAAAGAAACGCCAACTAATAGCGACCCAATCAAGCCAGGTCCACGCGTAAAAGCAATGGCATTCAAATCATTCTTAGTAATACCAGCTTGCTGCAAGGCAACATCAACCACAGGCACTATATTTTTTTGATGCGCACGCGAAGCGACTTCTGGCACGACACCGCCGTAAAGTTCGTGCGTGGTTTGGTTGGCAACATAGTTACTGAGGACTTCGCCGTCGCGGAGTACGGCTGCTGAAGTGTCGTCGCAAGAGGATTCTATGGCTAGGAGATGCATGGTTGTTAGTTGATGTTGATAATTGTTCGAGGTTGAGTTCGGGTTTAAATCAGGCTAAAAATAAGTCAACTGACTAAATTCACGTGA
>CAYLPW010000255.1:0-6582 GCA_964385665.1 uncultured Saprospiraceae bacterium | reverse complement strand
ACTATCGATCTGATAATATTGACTTTTTCATCAGACGATTCTCATTTTCGATACTGATTAGCTCGTATATTTTGTGCTGCTTTTTCTACTGTTTCTCGAATACGCTTTGCCCGTGTGCTCGCCCGTTTTGCATTAAAAATCCACTCCAAAATGCCACGTCTGCTAGAAGGAGGAAAGTTATTCCAGTGTTCCAATGCTTTTGGTTGTTGACTGAATGCAGCTTGCAAATCATTGGGAATAATCAACTGCTCAACATCATTCAGTGCATCCCAAGTGCCTATCGACTTTGCATGCTCGACTACTGCCCATCCAGATTCGTGCATGCGTCCTTCTGCGATCAGGCGTTTGACTTTTTCTTTATTGACACGACTCCAGTTACTCTTAGGGTTACGTTTGGAAAAAAATTGATAATAACTCTCTGTATCTCGCTTATTAGGTCTGCTGTCAATCCATCCAAAACATAGACTTTCATCTACTGCTTCAGGATAATAGACACTATCGACACCACTGTCTTTTTTGTAGATGACAAGCCAAATAGAGGATTCAGTAGCATGATGTCGAAGCAACCAGTCTCGCCAAGCCGCACGAGAAGCAGCAAATACGATGGGAAAGCCGTCTTTTTGTTTCATAGAAAAAGCGTTAAAAAGCAATGCTCCAAAATACTATCTTTGGGAAAACATTTGATCCAGAACTATGAAATACTCCCTACTCGTCTTCACCTTTTTGTTGTGTTCAACAGTTGGTCAGGCTCAGAAAATGGATACAGCTGCGGTACTTGCTCCTATTCATCAACTTTTCGAGGGGATGATGCAGAAGGATAGCCACGTCATTAAGCAAGTTTTTCATGTTGATGCGCAGTTGTCGACGACCTATACCGATTCTTTAGGGCAAAATCACTTGCAGCAACAAGCAATTCAGGCATTCATTACTTCTATTGGGAATATTCCAAAAAGTGTACAACTAGAAGAAAGATTATTGGACTATGAAGTGCTAATTGACCTACCGATGGCGATAGTTTGGACACCTTATGAGTTCTATGTCAATGAGAAGTTTAGTCATTGTGGTGTGAATGCATTTAATTTATTTTTGAGCGATAAAGGTTGGCAAATCGTTACTATTATGGATACGCGACGGCGTGAAGGTTGTCAAAACATCGACTGATAGACGTATTCAATGATGCGCTCTTCTGCTCGAAAATCGTCTACTTCATTCAACCGTAATCGTTGGATAGCTACATCAACTAGTCGGCGTTCTTCGGTTTCCGCTGGCGCATAAAATTGTCCAGCTAATCGCATCGCTTCTAAGGGTACTAGACCAATGAGTTCTGAGCCTGTGACTGTTGTGTCGTATTGTGCTGCCAAATCGCAACAAGCTTCGTAGACATCGTGCAAATTGGTGATGTGAAAATCTGTCAAATTCATAGATACCTGTACCTTATCAAAATCTTGTATATACCAACCGATGGCTTTTACTTTTTTGAATAATCCAGCCCGACGCTGACGCCTGCCATCTTTAATCTCTACTTTCCCACTTTCTCGAATAGTGGCGGCTATCATTCTAGCAACACGGACATCCTTAGTCGCTAAGTTGACATTATAAGCTAGCAGAAACGGTCGCGCGCCGATGACCGTTGCACCACTTCTAGCAAAGTCGGTTGTTGGTCCAAAATCGGGCTGCCAGTTGGGCTGTTGAAGCTTTTCAGCTAAACCATCATATTCGCCTTTTCGGATAGCTGCCAGATTGCAGCGGGTCGGGTGAGTAGCCGCCGCTTCATAAAGATAAATTGGAATCTGTAGCTCTTCGCCAACTCGTTTGCCCAGTTCTCTAGCCAGCTCTGCTACTTTTCCTAGCTCTATATTTCGTACAGGTACAAGTGGACATACATCCGTCGCACCGATACGCGGATGCTCGCCTCGGTGTTGGCGCATATCAATATGTTGCTGTGCAGTCTGAATAGCACGAAAAGCAGCTTCTACCACTAGCGTTGGAGAGCCGATAAAAGTCATCACGGTACGATGAGCTGCTGCGCCTATGTCGATATGTAGCAACTGCACACCCGAAACGCTTCTGATACTTTCAGCGATAGCATTGATAACTAGTTGATCGCGCCCCTCACTGAAATTAGGAACGCATTCGATGAGTGGAGTAGGAGAGGAGTCCATATTTTTAGCGTAAAATAACACAGCCACTTTCGTTTCTGAAAGTGGCTGTGTTGTTTGTCATGAAGTAAAGGGCTGAGTCTACTAACAAACCCTTTTACCTGTCCAGTTAGGTAAACCTGACTGTCGGGCAGGGTTTCATTTTTGTCCTGATAGGTATCGGATTGGCTTTACTCGAAATACCTATTTTCTTTGGTGTATTCACTTCGAGTAAACCGACCCTCACGAAAGCTTTCGGAATAAATTTAATCGTTTCACTGTTCCTTCCCTACTAATTATCTACCCTTTAAAGAAAACTATCTCAGGTTGTTTCCACCGAAACGATAGCCAACAGATAGTCTAAGGATGCCATCGAAGTTTAGAAACGGAAGGGCTGCTAGATCGACACTAGATTGGTTCTCATTGTCATACTTGTACCGATTGCTTATCGTACGACCCAATCCAGCGTCTATACCAAATACCAAATTGTTGTCAGATACCCACTTTTGGCTTACTAGAAAGCCCAGAGCAATCTTATTGCGCTGAAAATTTTCGTCGACTTCTTCCTCCACTTCTGCATTGTAGTTAACAAATCTATTTTTCGCATACACTCCAATACTCAAATTGTCCATCCCACGATCAGGATTGATGTAGTATTTACCAGCTATGTAACCGACAAAACCACGGCGTTTAAAGTCTACGTTGGTTAAGTTAAACGAATTAGCGACAGGACCGACAACGAGTTCTATACCAAACTGCTCGTTCGCCGCAAACTCAGCAGACAAATCAGGACTACCGAATATCGTTCCAATGGGATTAATTTTTAGATCGACCTGTGCTTGACTAGTCAAAGCTGTGCAACTCAACACTAAGATCACTAAGAGATTTCTCATACAGTTGTTATTATGTTGTTTATAATGTGTTCTAACTTGACAGAGCTAAATAGGCACTTGCCATATAGACACTACAATGATAAACCTACCGCATACGCTACGCAAGTGCCTTAATATTGTCTTAATAGAGTTTAACGCGATTTAACGAAAATGATAAGAGGTATAACTACTTGAGCTGAAAAGATTAAGAGATTGAATAGAAGAAGTTGATTAGAAAAAGAGGGTTGAAGTAAACTTACAGAAGAAGATTTCTAAACTAAAACTACTATACGCTTAGACGAAGAGATTAAACTATTTACTTTACTTTAAACTTGAAGTCGATCTTCAAAAGTTAGGCTAATTGATACTGAAAGGGGACAAAAGAGAGGTAGTAGAACTATCTACCTTCGACTAGCTATCAATTTTTGCAAATAAAGACGTTTAAACCCACACATTAAAATCCAATCTTTGCACCGACCATCAGCTCTACGGTACTGATTCGATCTTCATTCGGACCTAATCCTTTTCCAATCACTGGAATATCCTGACGGAATGTAGGTTGCAAAAATACACTCAAACGCTCATCCAGATAACGCTCTACACCTGCACCCATTGTGAGTGTATAGAAGCTATTGTCACGATAATTGCCGCCATTCAATAGACCATTCGGAAAACGTTTGCTCTTCAATTTAGTAGAAGCAGGTTCAGACGGCTGACCTTGTTCATCGAATACAGTCTCCTGATGTGGAGATAGTTTTACATCCTGTTGAATGTTAATGTTGCTATTGGGGTCTGATATGAGCAGCGATAGCACATCTATACGTGATACATCGTAATTTGCCTGTACTGCAAGGTGGACACTTGTTCCTCCTAAGACATACACATGCCACTTCTCTTTTTGAATGGCGTTATAACGTACTTGGATTGGAATATGGACTAAGTTTAGTTCAATGTTGCGCAAGTCTTCCACTGTATTGTTGTAGCGAACAGCACTATTATCTGCAGGCGCGTATTGTTTGTGCGAATAGCCAAAGCCTGTTTCTATCTCTATTCTATCTTTCTTCCAACCTAGTGAAACTCCGCCACCATAGCTAGTCACGTACTGAGTAATCGGAGCCAAGTCAAAAATATCATCATATGGAGTCTTGACCTGATCGATGTTAGAGGTCATATACATCCCAATTCTAAATTGTTTGTTGGGTGTAGGTGCTTGTAGAGCGATGCTAGTTGCCGCGACATCTGTGGACAGGAGTACTGTTCTTGCCTCTTCAATTGTTGGACTCGTTATCGTTCCCAATCGCTTATCTTCTATCGGTATGATAGACTGCACATGTGAGAGTGCTTGATTTGGTAATGCAGCAATTGGGGCGGTGGTAGCAAGTAGTGATGTATTAGGCGTATCAATTATAGTGGCATCATCTACTGCAGTATTTTGAACAGAAATTATTGCGTTTGATACCAAATAGTTGTTGGTAGTAGATGGATTGCTGTTTGAAAAATGAAGTGTGCTTATGGACTCACTTTCAACAGTTGTTTTCATAAGACTGCCGACAGGAAGTAGCTTTTGAACACCAACAGGATTGGAGAAGATATGGACAAATGTGACCAAAATGAGTAACACCAAAAGTGCTTCAGTCAATTTGTAACGCAAGAATCGTTTGCGTAGCCGATTGTCTTGCTCTAGCTGCTGTGCGAAACGATCCCAATAGCTAGATTGATAAGGCACTTCCACGTCCGTCAAGCGCTGACGAACTTGGTCATCGAACTGATCCACAGCATGATCCGCATCTAGTTTGTCTGCTAATGCGTTCCAAGAATTTGCTGGATAGGGGACATCTAATTCGCCCAGTTTATCCGCAATGATTTTGTCCAAATCTTTATCCTGCATAGTCCGAGTAACTTGACTTCAGTAGTGACTTCAGTTTGTTTCTAGCTTTGACCAAATTGGAACGAGAAGTACTCTCTGATATTCCTAATAGGTCGGCTATTTCCTTATGTGCATAGCCTTCGATAACATACAGATTGAAAACGGTACGATAGGCCATGGACAGTTGTTGTACTGCCGCCAGTATTTCCTTTTCGGAACATTGACTGATGGCATCCGCATCACTAGTCGATAAGCTGAATGCTTCTTCGATGTCCTCTGTTCGACGACGTACCTTTTTTCGATAAGCATCAATACAAGTATTAATCATGATACGACGAATCCATGCATTCAGGGATGTGCCACTCTTGTATTTGTTGATGTATCGAAATACCTTAATAAAGCCTTCATGTAGCAGATCCATTGCCTCATCCTCTGAGTTGGCATAGCGCATACAAACGCCCATCATCTTTCCGAAAAATTGTTCGTAAAGCTGCTGCTGTGCCCATCGCTCTTGTCGACGGCAAGCACTTATTAGATCCCCTTCGTGTTGGTCAAAAGACAATGTAATGTCCATACACGCTTACTTTAATGAAACAGGCTGTCTACAAAACGTTCTCTCTTTCACTTTTGCTGCTTAACCTTTTTATTTTTCTACTTAAAATATATTCAAACGACTAGAAGAATATATCGATTCAGTTAAATAGGCTAACAAGAAATAGAGCAGAAGAAAAAGGAGGCGACGTTATTGGAAAGCCAAAATATATAATTCACTTTTCAAAGATTGGAAAATTATTAGAAATACTGAAATTTCACGAGCATAGATTGGTCAAATTTGCAGATGTAGAAGTTTGGGTGTATCCAATATGATACAAAAGAATTAGTATCAGCCAAGGGTCTGATAAGCGAAGCTATACGGCGAATATACGTACCCATACTAATTAAAATTTGACTGTCCAGAAGATGAAGAGTTTATTTTAAAATACATTTTACTTTTTTCCTGTTACTTTAGTAAATGTGACTATATACTATGTTGTGAGTCACAATAACTAAAGTTTATAAACAACTAAACGTAACTATGTTAGATCAATTATTTAATGCTGTCGGCGGAAATGTAATTAATTCAATCACTGAGAAAACTGGGTTGGACATCAATCAAGCGAAGGCTGTATTGCCTATTGCACAAGAGACCGTTTCTAATGGACTGATGGACGAAGCAAAATCTGGGAACATTGGTGGTATATTGAATATGCTGAACAGCAGTGGCGGTGCATTGCAAAGCAATTCGCTGTTTGGTTCTTTGAAAAGTCAACTGTTAAGTCAGCTACTCGCTAAGTTAGGACTGCCAGCATCGGTAGCGGGTTTAGTCGCAGGGACAGGGATGACTAGTATCGTTGAAAATGCGAGTCAATTTTTGGGTGGCGATTCGGAAGTCACCAAGGGGGATTTGATGGACAAACTAGACATGAAAAGCATTGTTGGTAATATGGCGAAAGACGCTATTTCCGATAAGTTAGGTGGATTAGGTGGAAAGCTATTTGGCAAGTAGATGATCCCCTTCTTCCGTAGAACGGATGGATGAATTCGCTTCACTTTTGAAGCGAATTTGTCTTGTTTGGTCACCACCTCGGTACAGCACGTTATATTTCTTCCCTAAGAGCTAGACATTTTACAAAATAGACTTCTTCATTTTTGGCTTGACCCAAAA
>CAYLPW010000254.1:0-6655 GCA_964385665.1 uncultured Saprospiraceae bacterium | reverse complement strand
CAACCAACAAGATGGCACGTTCGATGAAGTCCTAATCGAGCAAATGAATTCCATCAGTGCAGCCTCGATGGGCGCAGATATGGCAGATTTGAATAACGACGGCTATCCTGAAATTTTCGTGACGGAAATGCTACCTGAAAAAGATGATGACATTAA
Organism: uncultured Saprospiraceae bacterium; assembly: GCA_964385665.1. Lineage (GTDB taxonomy): Bacteria > Bacteroidota > Bacteroidia > Chitinophagales > Saprospiraceae > JAAUTG01. Next base: position 6,499 of record CAYLPW010000254.1, on the reverse strand, counting down.
GCAAAAAACGACTTTTGAAGGTTGGAATCAATACCAAAATAATCTCGAAAACGACTACTACCATCAGTTCACGCGCAATATGTTGCAGTTGAATAATGGCGACGGGACGTTTAGCGAAATTGGTCGATTGGCAGGCGTAGAAGCAACGGACTGGAGTTGGGGGGCATTGATTTGTGATTTGGACAATGACGGTTTGCGCGATATTTATGTAGCGAATGGCATCTATCAAAGTTTGACCGATCAAGATTACATTGACTTTATCGCGAATGCGGAGACTAAGCGGATGATTATTACGCGCGAAGGGGTTGATTTCAAAGCATTGATTGATTCTATTCCCTCTTATCCTGTCCCCAATTATGCCTTTCAAAATCAAGGAAATCTAACGTTCGAGAACAAAGCAGCCGCTTGGGGATTGGATACCAAAGGACACTCCAACGGCGCAGCTTACGGCGACTTGGACAACGATGGAGATTTGGACTTAGTCGTCAATAATGTCAATAGCCTTGCTTCTATTTATCGCAATGACACGGACAACAACTATTTACAATTTGACCTAACTGGCGTTGGTGAAAACCCGCAAGCTGTCGGCACACGTATTACACTATTCTACGGCGACACGATACAAACAGCTGAACACATGCCGATGCGCGGTTTTCAGTCGTCGATGGATGACATCGTTCATTTTGGGTTGGGCGAAACCGTTATGGTTGATCAAATCGTAGTCGATTGGGCAGATGGCAAGCAAACTATTTTAAAGGATATTGAAGCGAATCAACGACTCCAGCTGAATCAACAAGAAAGCAGTGCCTCTTCCGTAGCTGTTTTTCAGCGCACCGTTTCCTCTCCTATTTTTGAAGATGTTTCCGACGAATTGACTATTGATTTTGTACACAAAGAAAATCGCTTTTCCGACTTTGACCGCGAACGCTTAATTTATCACATGCTATCCACTTTAGGGCCGAAAATGGATGTAGCGGATGTGAATGGCGACGGACGCGACGACTTTTATATTTGTGGCGCGAAGGACAGTGCTGGAAAGCTATTTGTTCAGCAAGCTAACGGTTCGTTTTCAGCGATGAATGAAAAGTTGTTTGAGTCAAAAAAAGTAGCAGAAGAAACGGATTGTCTGTTTTTTGATGCAGACGGCGATGGCGACCAAGATTTATACATTGCTTCTGGTGGCAATGAATTGCCGAACTCTTCGACAGGCTTGATTGACCGATTGTATTTCAACGATGGCAACGGCAATTTTGAACTTTCCAAACAAACTTTGCCGACCTTCAATTTTGAAAGTACATCCTGCGTTCGCGCTGCCGACTTCGATCAAGACGGCGATCAGGACTTGTTCGTCGGTGTGCGGTTGCGTCCCTTTTTATATGGCGTTCCTGTCAATGGCTATTTGTTAGAAAACGATGGGACTGGACAATTCAAGAATGTGAGTTCAATAGTCGCGCCAGAACTAAAAGAACTAGGGATGATTTCGGATGCACAATGGGCGGATACCGACGGCGACGGCGATCAGGATTTGATCGTGGTGGGAGAATGGATGCCGATTACGATTTTTAAAAATGAAGATGGACAGTTTAAAAGCAGTACTGTTTCGGATAGTAAAGGCTGGTGGAATTGCTTACAAACAGGCGATTTCAACAAAGATGGACGACCTGATTTTATCATCGGCAATCATGGATTAAATTCTCGCTTCCGTACTTCTCCCGATCAACCCATACAAATGTTTATCAATGATTTTGATCAAAATGGAAGTGCCGAACAGATCATCGCGCGGTACGAAGATGGCGAGTTGCGTCCCTACACCCGGCGCCACGATTTGGTGATGCAAATGGCTTCGATGAAGAAAAAGTACCTACATTATCGCAATTATGTGGGGCAGAGTGTAGAAGAGATTTTTACGCCAGAGCAACTGAAAAATGCTTTGCGATTGGAAGTACAGTCTCTTACCAATGCTGTTTTATTGAGTGATAACACAGGTGGTTATACTTTACAAAAACTACCACGAGCTGCGCAAACGTCTCCGATCTACGGCATTCAAATTGATGACTTCGATCAAGACGGACATCAAGATGCGCTGATTGCTGGTAACTTTTACAACGCCAAACCAGAAGTGGGTCGCTACGACGCGAGTTATGGACTGCTACTAAAAGGAAATGGGACTGGTCAATTTGAGGCTGTTGCGCCAAAGGAATCTGGTTTCAAAGTAAATGGAGAGGTGCGCGATCTAGAAGCAATAGAGATTAGTGGAACAGCGCATATTTTAGTGGCGCGAAATAGTGATCGCGTTGTAGCCTTCAAATCCGTTGACGCACTCCAGTAAATTGCTAATAGATTTGCCAAATCCATCAAAATCCTTTACTTTTGTCGTCCTTTTGATCGCTTAGCTCAGTTGGTTTAGAGCGCTGCCTTGACAGGGCAGAGGTCACTGGTTCGAATCCAGTAGCGATCACGTCAACTATAGAGAAGCCTTGTCGTCTTACAGATGGTGAGGCTTTTTCTATGCGTTTGGTTTTCGTTTTTATTTACTTTTTAGTGGGTATCGCTAACCACATAATACTTGATTTTGCTAAAATTAAACCTACCGAATAAATTCGGTGGTTACAAAATGATCGGATTGTCGAAGGTTGCTTCTTCGAGACAGTATACTCATTCAAAAAGTATAGTTGGTATGTGAGGGTAAGCTTCATTGAAGATACAACTTTCGACAATCGGGTTTTACGCTCATGTATTTACTAGGCTTCTGCAAAATCTGTAAACTGTCGATAGATAGGTGGATGCATGGCTAGTACGATATCGGATGCTAGTACGCCCTTCTTCAATAGTTCCTCATCAACGGCTAAAGAAGTCGTGTTTTCTTGAATCCATATTTTACCATCTTCTGCTACATCGAAATGAGCGAGAATTTGTAAAATACGGTCATCGTCTATCCAACCAATACGCAATAGCTGGAAGTGACCATTTTCAGTATCTGCAATCACAAAGTCTTTTAGCTCTTGTTGGAATTTGAACTCCTCGGCTAACGATTGAAGTATTTCTAGTATATATTTTTGATACTGCTGTTTTTTCTCTATTAATTGATCCATTCTATTATGTTTTCGTTGATAATATCGACTGTTACGATCTTGAGGTTTGCCTCTTGAATCGTTTCAGGTACAGTCGTGTAGCTCATCAATTGCTTATAAACCTTTTCAGGCATTGCAAGGTACAAAATGCGATCTGGCTCTTGATTTCTTAGACCAACTCTATAACTCATAAATTGACCTAATGCTTCATAGAATTTATACAGTTTGGAACTTGTTAAAAAACTTTTGATCTCTACTGCAATCTTTGTAGCATCGCGTTCAGCTACAATTATTTTCTCTGCGCCTACATCTATAGATTGTCCTGGTTTTGCTTTGAGAACGTATGGATCATGAGTTATCGTCCAACCATCTTTTATTAAAGCCCTAATTACAATTTCATGTATTTTGTCTTTCGCCATAAATATTGTATCCTGGTTTATTAGTTCTAGCTACTAACCTAATGCATGTTCTTACATTTACAATATATTCAATTATTGGTTTACATGCAATCTATGTCATCATTTTTTTCCAATTTGCAAATAGAATTGATTCTTTCTTATTTGGGTTACAAATAACAATCACCCCGATGATCGAAGGCGGCATCTTCAATACGATATGCTCATTTAAAAAGTTAGCTGTTAGGTGAGCGTAAGCTTCATTAAAGGTACAACCTTCGACGATCAAGACAGAGGCGAGTTGTCATCACTATAAATACTATGTCAAAACAACACCACTACACCACCCATCTCCAATGGACAGGCAACCAAGGAGAAGGAACGACCACTTACCAATCCTACACCAGAGATCATACCATTAATGTGGATGGCAAATGCACGGAGCTACTTCTATCTGCTGACCCCAATTTTCGAGGCGATGCCGCCCGATACAACCCAGAAGAGCTGTTTCTAGCTTCCATTTCTGCCTGTCATATGCTTTGGTATCTACACTTGTGTGCTGTGAATGGTATCGTAGTAGAAGCTTATGAAGACCAAGCAAAAGGAACGATGACGGAAGAACGAAATGGAAGTGGACGCTTTACAGCGGTAGCTTTATATCCTAGCGTGACCATTCGGTCAGCAGACCATCAAGCAAAAGCGATTGAATTGCATCACGAAGCGAACAACATGTGCTTCATCGCCAACTCCTGCAATTTCGCTATTGAACACAAAGTTACTATTCGGATAGCTGCTGCTAAATGAAAAGCACCTTTACAAATAGCCCTACCAACAGCAGTATACAGAAGATCAGGACAACGGCTTCTAAAAACGGACGGTCAGATACTTGTTTCATGCGGTTGCATAGTTCGTGCGGCGCGTCAATCGCCAATTGTGCCAATGTGCGAATGCAATACAACTTCCCCCTATAAACATCAAAATAGGTTCTAGTGACTCGACGAATAGATGACTAACGACAATCAACGCAAAACCCAATCCACTCATCAACAGCGCATCAGGACGACGGTGATTTTTGAAATAACTAGGCACTAAAGAGCTAAAAGCGATGATAACACTAGCTCCGACAAAAGCCATTTCTAATGCTTCATTTTCTAACCAAGCTAAGCCACTCAATGCCCCTATTGACAATAAAAGGGGTAAACTAATACAGTGTATAGCGCATAAAGCTGCTGCTACAAATCCTAGACCGTCAATGTGAAGTTTAAAGAAGCGTTCTTGCATGTTTTGCAGATATAAGTTCAATACCAAATAGTAGTCTTTTGGAATGGTCAAAACTCGTTCGCCTTTAACGAGTCCGAGTCGTCAACTACTTCAAAATGATACTCGTTTATTTAATTCATGCCCGTAAGTTCAGTACTTTTGAGTCATGCTTAATATTGGAGCGCAAAGATAACATTCACAGATGCAATATTGTTACATATACAAGTAAAAGATTTTAAAAATGCAACAAGCCACACAACTGTTAAAGTCAAATGGACTGCGTAAAACGCAAATCCGCTTAGATGTGCTACACACGTTCTTGACGTCTGAACAGGCGTATGGACAAGGTGATATCGAGCAAATACATCCTACTACAGATCGCATTTCGTTGTATCGAACGCTAAAAACGTTTGAGGATAAAGGCATCATTCATCAGGCAGTCGATGGTAGTGGTAAAATGAAATATGCTCTCTGCAAACACAATTGTACTGAGCATGAGCATTTGGATCATCACGCCCATTTCCACTGTACCAATTGTGAGAAGACGATCTGTTTAGATAGTATTTCAGTACCAGAGGTCGAGTTGCCAAAGAACTATCAACTGAAACAGTCGCACTTAGTATTGTCAGGTATTTGTGAGGACTGTGAGAAAGAATAGACCTTTATTCAGCTGCCTACTTGGTTCAAATATATATAGGGAAGCAGCAAATAGTATATTTAATACACTCTTGATTGTAGCAAGAAGCAAAGTAGATTAATGAATATTTTAGATAAAATAGTCGCTCGAAAACGAGTAGAAGTAGATGCCGCTAAGCAACAGCGCAGTATTCAACAGTTGGAACAACTGCCTCACTTTGAGCGAACTACATATTCTCTAAGCACTGCTCTAGCTGATAAAAATGATCTCGGCATCATTGCCGAATTCAAAAGGCATTCTCCTTCTCAGGGCGATATCAATATTCATGCAGATGTCGCAACGGTCACACAAGGTTATGCGCAATACGGCGCAGCAGCCTTGTCTGTTCTGACGGATTCCGACTTTTTCAAGGGCAGTATTAAAGATGTGCAAACTGCACGCGCTCACAATTCTATTCCAGTACTTCGTAAAGAATTTATAGTCGATGAGTATCAAATTTTTGAGGCAAAAGGTATTGGTGCTGATGTCATCTTGCTGATTGCGGAATGTTTGACTGCACAAGAAGTAGCCACGTTTGCAAAACGTTCCAAGTCATTAGGTCTAGACGTTTTGATGGAAATTCATAGTGGTGAGCAGCTACAAAAACTAACCCCAAATATTGATGTGGTAGGTGTGAATAACCGCAATCTAAAGACCTTTGAAGTTGACACCCAAACCTCTATCGAACTCTATCATCAAATTCCGGATGACTTCTTACGCATCTCTGAAAGTGGTATCAATGATCCGAATACCATCTACGATTTGCGTCGACAAGGATTCGACGGTTTTTTGATTGGTGAGTACTTTATGCGGGCCGAACAACCGCATTTGCGCTTTCAGGAATTTGTGCAGCGCGTGCGGTACATTGAGGATTTGTTGAATAATGCGATAGCTTGAGAAGATATTAGACGTTAGATGTTAGACTAGTTCAGCGAATACGCTGTTCCGTGTTTAATATTTTACTAAAACTGCGCATAGCGATGTGTAAAAACTAACTTTGGTAAAGCTTAGCGCAAATTTTGGAGCGATCTCACAATCTCACATCTCACATCTCACAATCTCACATCTCACAATCTCACATCTCACAATCTCACATC